>JANNTN010000489.1:0-14611 GCA_031394445.1 Anatilimnocola sp. | reverse complement strand
CGGCCCCTCCTTCCGTTGTCAACATGCGCGCACCATCCCCACGGCAACTCTACGTCACAATCCTCCCCACTTACGCCGATTACCTACCAGAAACGGCCCACCGCAGCGAACGCCTTTGCGCCTTTGCGAAACTTTGCGCTTTTGCGTTAAAAAGAGTGCGGCCCAACTCTCCATCAGCCGCAATGACCGTGCAGGCTCCCTGCCCGCGCTTCAACATCTCTGTACGCCTCCCCCCTCTCCTTGTCCCCTCGTCTCCCTGTCCCCAGTCCCTCCTCGCCCCTACGCCGCCCATGCTCCCCGCGGCAAGCTACCCGCCAGTGGCAAGTTCAGCGACCGCGACAACTGCTCCGCCGTGTAGATCACGGGGTTGAGCCAGGCGAACACCAAAATCGTCAACACGCCGCTCCCCAGCGACACCAGCATCCCCGCCACCAACACATAAATCCGACGCGGCCCGGCTGCCGTCCCCACAAAGCTCGCCGGCTGCACCAGGCTCAAGCTGCTGATCCGCTCGTCGTCGAGTGTTCGATTGATCCGCGCTTGCTCCAGGCGTTGGGAATATTCCTTGTGATTGTTTTCCGCCAGCGCCACGCGCTGCGTCAATTCGTCGATCGTCAGCGCCTGCCCGTTCAGCTCCGTCATTTCCCCGCGCAATTGCTCCTGCTGCGTTTCCAATGCCTGTTCGGTCGCCACCAGCGATTCGACCCGCGAACGCTCGGTGAGCAGTGACAGCTCCAGCGACTGCCGCGCCGGATTGATCGCTTCGGTCGCCTGCACGCGCTCCGTCGGCTGTTCGTCCAAAACCCTCCGCAAATCCTTGACCGTTTGCCGCACGGCCACCAGCCGCGGGTGCGAATCTTGCATGCGTGCCGCCAAATCCTGCTCCTGCGCCTCCAGGCCATACAGCGTCTGCCGCATGCCGTCGGCCGCTGCGCTCGCTCCGGTCGTTTCCTGGGTGATCAGCGTCGGTGGCAATTCGGCAATTTGCCCTTCCAGCGACGTGATTGTCGCCGCCGATCGCTTCAGGTCCGCCTGATTGGTCAGCCGCTTGAAGTTGATGTCGGCCAGTCGCTCGTCCAAGTGCTTCCGCCGCCCCTCGATCGTGACAATCCCCAGCCGATCTTTCGTTCCTCGCAGCTCGTTAGCCGCTTTTTCCCACGCCGTGAGCGATTGCCGCTCTTGCTCTTCAAAAAATGCGTACGTGCCCGGCGAGCGATGCACCCGCACGTGCTCTTCGCGATACACCTCCACCAGCTTCGCCACAATTTTCTGGGCCAGCGCCGGCGAGCTCGCCTTGCACGACACCGAAATGATATTGCTCTTCCGCGGCGCACCGATATACACATTCTTCGCCAGCTTCATCACAGCCATCTGATGCGCCCGACTTTCCATCCTCTCTCTTGGCTCCAGACCTCCGACTTCTGACTTCTGACTTCCGACTTCTGATCCCTCTCCCCCTAATCCCAACTCCTCCACCACCCGATCCAACACCGCCCGGCTCTTCAAAATCTCAATCAGTGAATTGATCTCGCTTTCCCGCGATTCATACAGCGCCACCATCTGCCCGCCCGACGCCGTCGGATCGACCTGGTTCTCGCGGCCAAACCGCACGAACAGCCGGGCCTCGGAATAATACGACCGCGGCATCAAGAACGTCCCCAGCACTGCGACACCCGCCACCAGGGCACTCACCGCCACCCCCTTCAGCCAATTGCGCGCCACCGCCCCGCGCACCATCGTCCACACCACCAGCATCTGCTCTCTCGTCGGCATTGGCTTTCTCCCGGTACGGCTATACCTCTCTGCGTGCCTCCGCGACCTCTGCGGTCTATCCCTACCACGACCAGGGCGCGCACGTCTCCGCAATTACTTACCCCACCCCTCCCCACAAACAACCGACTCCTCCGCCAATTCCGCCAATACCATCCCCCCCCTCACTGACCTTGCCGATTTTGCGGCCTGTAATGCCCCCCGCACTGCGCGGCAGCCGTTTCTTCTTTTCGTGCCCCTTCGCGTTTTTCGCGGCCATCGCCTCTCATTCCATTTTTCTGTCCCGAATCTTTCTGTCTTCCCTGAAGTCCCCAGAAACTCTCTTTCGCCTCGACCGTGCACAACATCCCTCCGCCGCCACTCTCGACGCGTTATCATCGGATTTGCCCCTGGCCGACGCGACGCGTGAATTTCAGTTGGAGTACATTCAGCGCTCGATCGAGCGGAGCCGCGGCAACATGACCGCCGCCGCCGAGCAACTCGGGCTGCAACGGAGCAATCTGTATCGCAAGATGCGGCAGTTGGTTTGGAGACGGAAGATTGAACCGGCTGCGGTGCGCGGACACCCAGCGCAAAAAACAAGAACATCCCCATTTTAATTCCCCAACGTCAACGAATGCCTCTTGGAGATTCTCGGTAGCAAGCGACCGAGGCAAGCTGGCACCCCGGGGTCAGGTTTTACAGCCGCTGGTTCGGTCGGGGTTGCCTTCGCCATCGGCGCGGATGCTGACAACTCCACGCCAGGCACCCAATCCGAGGAGTAAGCCTAAAATAATTCCACCAATGAGGGCAAACTCCAGGAACGGAACAACCATGCTAGACGGAAGCAACTTCAACCCAAAGAGTGGCCCGAATATTCCGCAAAACACTGCGAGCACGAGGCCGATCAAAACTAACACCGTGAAGGACAGCAACAGGCCCACAGACATCCCATTGCGAAAGGGACGCGGCAATAGGCAGGCGACGAGAATCGTCCCGGCCAGCCCGAGTCCGACATCTTGCAGCCGCGTGAACTGGTTCCAACCCGGCGGACCGAGCAGTTGCCGATACTGCCAACAGACGGGGGCGAAACTCGCCAACGACAGGACGGCCCAACCACAGGCGATCCACCGCCCTGGCGGCCGTCCAATGATTGTGTCGAGACTCCCGCAAAAAAACATCCAGGCGAACGGGACAAATAGGCCGGGAATTAGGCCGGATTCAAAGGGCCAGTCAAAAAATTCCTGCCGCACCAACATCGCGTCACCCGGTTCGGCGGGCTTCACCCAGGCCGTCAATTTTTGGCCTACGTGGTATTGTTTCAAGAATTCCTGCGCCCGCTGCTGACGTTCTGGACCATAAAATCGCACTTCCCCCGCATCCGTTTCGTCGCCACCAGCTTCGCCGGGAAAATCACTAGGTGGCGGCACCCAGTTGGGGTGTCGGACCACCGCACTCTCAAACGGCTCCCCGTCGATTTCGTAGCGATAGAGTACGCGTGGGAACGAGTAGTCCCGCGAACCGGCCCTAACTTCATCAATGCGAAATCCATATACCACGGCTTCGACGGGATCTCGCCGAAACAATTTCACGTGTGGTGCAATGGTGTCCCGCCACACCCACTGCACCAGCACGGCGAGGAGAGCAGCGGCCAAGCCAAACGACAAAATCTCTAAGCAGTTCACGATGCTCCGCTCAGCCCGCTCAACCCGCTGAGCCAGTGGGGTCACTGAGCAAGTTGCATCCATCGTAGAATTGTCCTTCACGGCATGAGGCAGGACTCTCTGTTACTCATCATTCGGCGCGGGGCAATCCGGTTACTATGCGCCTTGAAATCATGATAAGCAAGTTCCTTCGTTATGGCTTGCTTGTCGTAGCGGCGAAGTGCGTTCGACGGCAGCCCGCTCGACGATTAATTCGATGATTCTGGAGCTTATTCGTTCGACTGTTTTAGATTCGTCGCTTGTGGATGTTCAAGGGAGCCAAGCGGTTACGTTGTTTCCAGTGGTATAAGCGTGCGAGTTGGTTGCGGGCGAGTCGGGTTTCTCGTTCGCGTTCGATGTCAGTCTTGGACTGAAATAGGCGAAGGCCAACCTTGGCGGCCCCACGGCCATCGGCATCAGCAGCGCGCGGAGGCGGTATTGCACGGGCGACTAGTATTTGACAGCAGTTTTCTCAATGCGCAGAGCGCGTTGAGTTTTTTTTGTTGGATCGGAAATGAAACTCACCCTAAGTCGATCCTGCTTGTTGATTGATAGTGCAACGGGTCTAGCCGTGTACCCACTGGCAATATCCCAATCAAACTCGTGCCGCTCTCCTTTGGACACAACGATCCAAAACACGGGTGGGTCTTCAGGCCCCGCTCTCTGCCAGGATTCTTTCGGGATGAAGTAGGAGTTGTCGAACACGAATTCGCCCTCAACAACCGTTAATGGGCCACGTTCGCGTTGCAGCCTTAATTCGCGGAATGCGTGCCAATCTGCTCGCTTGTTAAAGTAAAAAATAACGACACACAGCATCACACCGACCAGCATCAAGCCCCAGTAAATGCACAGCCGCTGCCTCGACCGGATCACATCATCGGGAAGGGAGTCACATTCCACCCAACCGAGAGTAATAAAGACAACCACGCACAACAACCCGAGGCCAAGTAGCGGCCAGCCAGACCACCAGGGGTAACTTGCCGTAGCAATGTCAAACATCACTTCCGAGTTCATTAACGCGGTATTCATTTTAGTCTGCAAAAAGGCGAAGGACTCCGCAGAATTGTTGCATGGGTCGTATTTGAAACCAGTGAAGTTGTAGTCGTTGTGCAAATCAACTTGGCTAGCACCGAGGCAAAGACCGTGGTTTTCGTCAACAGAAAAATTCACAAGCTTCATTCTTACAATCCTAGCGAACTGACCAGAAAAAGATGTCAGGAACCGATTCCAGGTTGATTTGCAACATCAGCCGTGGTTTGCTGCGCGCGCTACTGCCACACAGGCGCTGCGCGATCTACGGCCACTCAATAAACGAGTGACTACGGCAACACAGAGGCTCGGCGGGAGTCTCGCCCTCCCCGATTATTTTTTGGCGGTTTGAAAGCCGGGCGCGGCGACGAGAGAGGCAACTACCTTGCCGTCTTCGGCGTTCCAGATCAGCACTTGGCCGTTGAAGGTGCCGCCGGCGAGGCGCTTGCTGGCGGAGTGGTAGGCGGTGGTGAGCACCCAGTCTTTCGCGCCGGTGAATTCTTTCACGAGTTTTTGGTCGGCGGCGTTGAATTGGCGGATTTTGTTGTCGGCGGAGGAGGCGAGGAAAGTGTCGGCGGCGGGGGTGAGCTTGTAGGCCTCGCCGCCGAGGGGGGCTTCGGCGGCCTTTTTGCCTTCGGCGATGCTCCAGCGATGGAGCTTGTTGTCGCTGCCGGCGGAGTACATTTCTTTGCCTTCGGGATGAAACAGGACGCCCCGCACGGGCTGATTGTGGCCGTTGTAGGTGATGAGTAGCTCGCCCGTCTTGGCGTCGAACACTTTGGCCGTCTTGTCGCGACTGGCGCTGGCGAGTTGCGTGCCTTCTTTGTTCCAGGTGATCGCAAAGACCCAGTCGCTGTGGCTGGTGATGGTGAGTTGCTCGCTGCCGGTGGCGACATCGAACACCCGTATCACGCCATCGGCCGCGGCGGTTGCCAGGCGGTCGCCGGCGGGACTGAAGGCGCAGTCGTAAACCACGTCGCTCGTCATGCCGAGCACTTTGACCAGTTCGCCGGAGAAGGGGCGAATCAGCCGCACTTCGCCATGCTTGCCGGGGGTGCCGCAGGCGACGGCGATGAGCTGCGAATCGGGACTGAACTGAATGGCGAACGTCCGCTGGCCAATTCCCGGGATGCGGCGTGATAACTTACCGTCGCTCGTGTTCCAGGCGGTCAATTCGTGATAGCCGCCGACGAAAACCTGCGAGCCATCGGGGCTGAAGGCCACAGCCGTGACGGGCATGGTCGCGCGATAGGCTTCGGGCGCTGCGGGATGGGTCGGCGGCGGAATGTACGAGGCCAGCGGCGATTTGGCGTCCGATCCGTCGAAGGGGAGGCCGCTTTCGATCCACTTTTTGAACATTGCCACTTGCTCGGGCGAGAGCGGGTCACCCTCCAGCGGCATACGTTCTTTCGCATCGGTCGAAATGATGCGGCGGAATGCTTCGCTGCCGTCGAGGTCTTTGCTTGCGAAGCCTTTTTGGGTGGAATCGCCTTCGTCGGTCAAGCGCTCCAACGTGTCGATGCGGTAGCCGCCTTCGGCTTTCTTGGGGCCGTGGCAGGCGAGGCAGTTGTTGAGCAGCACGGGGGCGATGTCGCGTTTGAAACTGAGGTCTTCTGCGGCGCTTATCCGCACTGTGTTTAACGCAAAGGCGCAAAGAAACGCAAAGGCGCAAAGGTGAAAACAATGTGTCCCGCTTTGCGCCTTTGCGCCTTTGCGGTCTTGGCGTTGAAAAGAGTCGAGTCTCATTCTTGATGCCGAATTCAATTGATTGTGTTGTTTATCGTCGTGAAGCCGTCTGACCGTGTTATGCTGCGCAAAACACAGCCACCCAGACATTTTTGGCAGGCAGGATGCCCGCCCCACGTTAGTGCTGAAACAAAAACTCGTTGGTGTTGAGGATTGCCCAGGCGATGTCTTCAAATGCTGTGACGTCGTTCTTTTTGGCGGCGAGATGCGCCAGGCTGGCGTCGATTTCTTTTTGCGTCGGCTGGCGGCAGACGGCGGAGAGATACAGCTCGCGCACGATCTCTTCAGACGGGCGACCGGACGTCAGCAGTTTGCGGAAGCGGTTGTGCTCGTCGCGGAGCTTGCCGTGAATCAACGGGCCGTTAAAAAACTGAATCGCCATGCCCAGGTTTGAGTCGCTGGTCCGCTCGCAGGCACAGACCGTTTGCCGCTCGGGCTGGCCAAAAATCTTCAAAAAATCGTGTTTGGCAACGTCGGGCGCCGGCAACTGCGTCGCTTTCATCCCTTCCGGAAGGCCGGTGAACTTCTCCGGTAGATCGGTCACCGTGCAAATCGCGTCCAAAAGCTGCTCGGCAGAGAGCAATCGGGGCTGATAGTGCGAAAAATACTTGACCTCGTCTTTGCTCCCCTCGGTCGGCCGAAAATCGGCTTGATACGTGCGGCTGTTCAGAATCGTTCGCAGCAAGTGCCGGCGATCAAAGCCGTGTTCGCTGAAATCCTTGGCGAGTTTGTCGAGCAGCGCGGCGTTGCTGGGCGGGTTCGACTCGCGGAAATCATCGGGCGGATCGACGATTCCGCGGCCCATCACAAACGTCCAAATGCGATTTGCCTCGACCTTCGCGAAGAGGCTGTTGTCCTTTGCCGTCAGCCAATCGACGAAGGGCTGGCGGCGGTCGCCGGTTTGCGGCGGCTCGATGTCTCCCTGGCCGGGCAGCCACGGCTTCATCTGCTTGCCCGTTCGCGGCTGCGTCACTTCGCCGCTGTGGGACAGATAGATGAGCATCTCGTCGCCGCGCGGCGATTTCTTCCGCTGCACGCGATTGAAGAAGGCGGTGAGGCCAAAGTAGTTGTCCTGCGTCCAGCGCTCGAACGGATGGTTGTGGCACTTGGCACATTGCAGCCGGGCACCGAGGAACAACTGCGAAATCGACTCGACGCTGTCCTGCGCGTCGGTGGCGGTGCGATAGAAATTGGCTGTCGGTTGGGCGAGCGTGCTGCCGCTCGATGATAAGAGCTCGCGGGCGAACTGGTCGTAGGGCATGTTCGTCGTGAAGGCCCGCTCGAGCCAGCGGTGATACTTGAAGACGCCGCCGCTGCCGACTTGCGTGGTTGTCAGCCGGAGTAAATCGCCCCACTTGAGGGCCCAGAATTTTGCGTGTTCGGGCCGGTCGAGGAGGTTGTCGATGAGTTTGGCTCGTTTATCCTGCGACGCATCCGCTAAAAACGTCTTTGATTCGTCGAGTGTCGGCAATTGGCCGAGCACATCAAGATAGACGCGACGCAAGAATTCGTCGTCGCTGGCTAAGCCCGCTGGCACATATTGCAACTGCCGCAGCTTGGCATGAACCAGCTCATCGACGTAATTTGCGGCCAGCGGGCTCGGCCATTCGTAGCCGGGAATGTCTTTCACGAAGGTCAGCGAGCACGATTCGATGTGCTCAAGATACCGCACGATGATTGCGGCCTCGCCGCGGTCGGTGCCTGTCACCAAGCCATTCGCCGAGACGTCCGCGACGGCTGCATCGGAAGTTGAAAAACAGGCTATGTGCGTCACATCCCGGTTGCTGCCATCCGCGAAGTGGGCGACGACGGAGAGTTGCTGCGTTGTGTGAGGAAATTTTAGCAAGCGGCCGGTTCGCGGAGAAACTTCGATCCGCAAGCACCGCGCGGCGTCGTCTGCATCGGGGCGGCAGCCCTCGGCGATCCACTGCCGCAAGATCGAGTAAGCCGGGTCTCGTTTTGTTAATTTTAAGCCGCCACCGTGTGGCAGCCGCATCATGGGTTTGGCCAGGAGCAAGCTGGCATCGGCATCGAGAGCATTGGTGCGGCGGCCGAGATCTTCGCGAATGAGGGTTTGGCGGTCGAGCACCGTATCAAACGCTCGCAGCGACAGCCGAAAGCCACCTTTGCCGCTGGGCGAGCCGTGGCATGCGCCGCTGTTGCAGCCTTGTTTGGAGAGGGCGGCCAGCATTTCAAACTCAAACGACACGGGTTGCTCGTTGGTGAAGGCTACGACTTCGACTGGAATGGTGGCGGTCTTTCCGTCGGCCGAGACGGTTAGTTGCGTTTTTCCATCGCGCTGCGGCAGCACAACGGCTCGATCGACGGTGGCGGTTGCTGCCATCGCGCTCGCGATTTCGCATTCCCGCGTTAAATCGCGCACGCTGCCATCGGCATAGTGCCCGGTAACAACTACTTGCGCGCGGCTGCGCGGGCCGGCGAGTTTGATGGTTGCGGGAAAGACTTCGAGTCGCGCGAGGGGAGCCTCATCCGCGCGCGCTCCGCCCGCGGCCGCCACGCAAACAACCAGCACGGCAATCATTACGCGACGATTGATGCTGCTCACAACGCTTCTCATAAGAAACCGTCCATTTGCAAAATTCGAATCCGTTTCGTCCCGCTACGGCGTTTTCTTCTCTGCTTCGGCGGCCTTCTCGGCCTTGTCCTCTACGTTCACGACAATATCGCCTGACATCGCTCCCCGACCTGCGGCTGTTGTCTCACCATACGCGAAATATCGAAAGACATGCTGCCCTTTGGCAACTTTGCCGGCGCTTTTCAGTTTCAACTCGTACTGCTCTTTCGGGCCGTTGCCGACGCGAGTCACGCTGACCGTTAGACCCGCCGGCACTCCGAGCGGTGTGATTTGCAACGCACCGGTGAATGCCTTATCTATGCGCTCCATGTCCAGAACGATTACTGCTTCGCCCCCTGCGATTGGCAAATCGACGCTCGTCGTGCGGGGGGTGAGGGTGTAGAAGGGAGGCCGCGCGTTGACGCGCGACACGAACATTAAGCCGTCGTGCCATTGCGGCGGATAGGGTGTTTGCGGTCGCGCGGTACGCAGTTGCACGAGCGTGGACATGCGGGCGGTGAGCAACTGTCCCGGCTGCTCGCCACGGCCAACGATTCGCAGGTCGGCCAGCTCGCCCGGAGCCAGATCGATTGGCGGCTGCACGTACATTCGCACTTCATTCGCCTTGGCTGGAATGACGTTGTTGACCAATTGCCATCCCGATTGTGAAGACTCGACCTCGAGCGCAATCGGCCCGTCGTAACCGAGCCGCTGGCACTGCACATCCAAATAAAACGCTCCGCCGCTGGGCAGTGTTTGTTTGATTTTTGTGGTCTTGTCGTTTTTCAGTGTCAGCGAAAACCGCGGCCGATTGTCGCACTCTATCGCATAGACGAAATCGCTGCCAAACCGCCCGACGAGTTCTTCCACGGCGAGTCGATAAGTTCCATCCGCCGGCGGGGCGAACGCGAGCAGCGGCTCGTCGCTTTCGGTCACGGCGCTCTCGGCAAGCTGCTTGCCAGCCGCATCCAAGACCCGCAGGGCAGCAATCGCCGGTGACCCCGCGCTCCGCGTGATGGCCTTGAACCGTACCGCCTTGCCCTTCGCGGCTTTGAATGCGAACAAGTCGCGTTCGCCACTCGTTTCAATGACGCCGCACAGCACCCCTGGTACGTCGTACACGGCCTCGGCTTGGAGCACGTTTGTTGCCGAAACTCCGGGGCCAGGTTTGGTCCCGGCTAAGGGGAGATTGGTGATGATCGGCGAGGTCCAGCCCGATGCCTCTGCACCCAAGGGCTTAACGCCCAAATTGATCGCACTCCTTTCGTCAACTTCACTAAGCGCCACCGCAACCTCTGATTGTCGGCTTTCGCTCCGTGAAAGCACGTCCTTTCGCGGAGCGAAAGGCGACTCTGGCCCGCGAAGCTCGATGCTCGTCACTGCCCCTCGCTCTACCACCGGCGGCAGCGTCGTACTTACTAACGGAAACTTTCCGAGTCGCAGCCGATAGCGCCCGCCGAGCTTGAACCGATTGTCGCGCACCTCAAGCACGTAGCTGCCGTCCTTTGGCGCGACAAACACCAGCCGTGCATCCGCGCCCGTCGCTGGGTCGTCATCGGCAATCGCCAGTTCGTTGCCCTCGGTATTCAACACGCGCACGAGCGCATCAAAATCTTGCCCGAGCCGGGCCGCGACGACTTCGACGCTGATCTGCTCATTGGCACGGAGTTGAATTCGAAAATAATCGGCCAGCGTGCCGTCGCTCTCGCCATCAATGGCAGCCGGCAGCGAAACCTGTTGTGCCTGGGTCGGAGCATGGTTATCTGCCGCCTCTGCGACCGTCTTCAGATCGTCGATCATCACGTAACTAACGTCGGACACACCCGTTGGCGTCGCCACGACGATTCCGCCAATTCCCACTGGCGCATTCGGCGAAAGCGTGAGGCGGCAAGTTACGTGCTTGACCTCGTCTTTGCTTTTCGGATCACCGCTGACGATTTCCACGCTGGCCGCAAAGCTGGTCCACACGCGCACCGCGCCGTTCAGCTTGGCTCCCTCGATCCGCACCTCCGTCGTCTCGCCCGGCCGCACACTCCCCGGCATCACTTTCGCAATTGTCGGCTGTGCCCAAACGAGAGTTGGGACGCTTGCCGCCCAAAGCACAGCGCCGCAGAGCGTTCGGAGATCCAGAGGTGGGGCACAAATGCTCATATCAGCGCAGGAATAGCCGGTACAACTACCAAGCAGGTTCAAGGGAGGAGAAAATTCAGGCGGGAAAGGCATAAAGCCTTGCTAAGGCAGGCGCGTCCATTGTGAATCGCCGCTGCGCGCCGGTCAACTCTGCGGGAAACGTGCTGTCTGGCGAGAATTCACGGCGAACGAGAGGCGTCAGCCTTCCCGTGGCACCGAATTACCGGGGGACTCACGTCCCCCGCTCGCCGGCTCCATTCAGCGTAACTTCTGGTGCGATTTGACTTTACACCAGCAGTAGCCGACGATGTGTGCGGCGACAAGATTTGCCCTTGGCCAGCGAATAACTGGCAAAGTCTTCTCTAGCAGCGATTGTCGGAATGGGTTCCGCGATTGTCACATAAAGGGCTCCGCGATGGCGATGTTCTACTTGCTGTGCGCGGTGATCGGCGGCACGATCTTGATTTGCCAGTTCGTTTTGACGCTGGTGGGCCTGGGGGGGGATCACGGCGTCGATTTCAGCCACGATTTGGCGCACGATTTTTCCGCCGATGCGGGGCATGACGCTGGTGCCGGCGGTTCGCATGATGCGGATAGCGACAACCACGCCGCCGCCCAACATGGCTCGTCCTGGCTGTTTGCGGTGATTTCGTTCCGCACGCTGGTCGCGGCAATCACTTTCTTCGGACTAATTGGCTCCGCCGCGCGGCAACTGGACCAGCCCGTGGGCGTGCAGCTCTTGTTGGCGATTGCGGCGGGCTTGGGCGCGATGTACGGCGTACATTGGCTCATCCGGTCGATTGGCCGCTTGGGCGAAGATGCGACGCTGCGCGTGAAAAGCGCCCTCGGCCAGGAAGGCACGGTTTATGTTCCCATTGCTGGCGACAAAGCCGCGGCCGGAAAGATTCAATTGAGAATGCAAAATCGACTAGTGGAATACGAGGCCGTCACGGGCTTTCCGCAGCGGCTGGCGACCGGGACCAAGGTTCGCGTCGTGGGCCTCGCGGGCAACATGCTGGAAGTGGAACCGATCAAGACGGCGACGGTGGCTTAGCCATACAAGAGGACTACTATGTTTACAACTTTTGAATTGTTGGGCCAAACGAGTTCGGGTGTGGTCGCCACGCTGGGCGTCACGGCTTTGTTCGTGGCGATTCTGTTCTTCGGCATGATCATTTTGGTGCTGAAGCAATACAAGCGCTGCCCCAGCAACCGCGTGCTGGTCATTTATGGTGGCCGGCTGGGCAAGTCCGGCGCGGCCAAAACGATTCACGGCGGCTCGGCGTTCGTCATTCCGCTGATTCAGGACTATGCCTATCTCAGCTTGGAGCCGATTCAGATCGAAGTGCCGCTGCGGGGCGCGCTGTCGTCCGAAAATATCCGCGTGAACGTGCCCAGCGTGTTCACGGTGGCTATCGATACGAAGCCGGAAGTGATGCAGAACGCGGCGATTCGCCTGTTGGGATTGAAGCAGCCGGAGATTCGCAAGCAAGCCGAGGAAATGATTTTTGGCCAAATGCGGCAGGTGATCGCCTCGATGGGAATCGAAGAGATCAACCGCGATCGCGATAAGTTTTTAGAGCATGTGCAGCATTCGCTGGAGCCAGAATTAGCGAAGATCGGCTTGCAGCTCATCAACGTCAACATTACCGACATCACGGACGAATCGGGATATATCGATGCCATCGGGCAGAAGGCCGCGTCGCAGGCCATTCAACAAGCTCGCGGCGACGTCGCCGATAACGAGAAGATGGGCGAAACGCGCGTGGCATCTGCCGAGCGCGATAAATCGATTCAGGTTGCCAACGCCAACAAGGAAAAATCGATCGGCACGCGGGAGGCGCAGCGCGAGCAAGCGGTGCGCATCGCCACGCTCGAAAAGGAACAGGCCATTGGTGAACGGACCTCGGCTTTCGAAAAAGACGCCCAAGTCAAAATTGCCGAACAGCAAATGCGCGTGAGCGTGGCCCAGGCCGACGCCAACGCTATCGACGGCGAAAACCAGGCCGCTGCTCAGGTTGCCGCGTCGCAAGCCGACCTGGCGATCAAAAAAGCCGAAGCTTATGAACGTGGTGAAAGCCGCAAGCGGCAAGCGGAAGCCACCGTGGAGGAGGTTCAAAATCGCGCCCTCGCCAAGGCCGCGCTGGCGGAAGCTGAACGGGTGGAAGCCGAACAACGGGCGAAACTGGAAGCACCCGCCAAGGCCCAGAAAGCCCGGATGGTTGTCGATGCCGAGGCGACCGCCGAGAAACGCCGCATCGAAGCCCAGGCCGAGGCGGATGCGATTTTTATGAAGCTCGAAGCCGAGGCCCGTGGCCAGTACGAGATTCTCGCCAAGAAGGGTGACGGCTTGAAGCAAATCGTGCAAGCGTGCGGCGGCGCGACGCAGGCGTTTCAAATGTTGATGCTCGAGCACCTCGACAATCTGGCCGAGGCTTCCAGCCGGGCGATTTCCAACATCAAGTTCGACAAGATCGTGGTTTGGGAAAACGGCGGACAGAACGGCAAAAGCTCCACGGCTGAGTTTCTCAGCGGCATGGCCAAGTCGCTGCCGCCGATGATGCAGGTGATGCGCGACATCGGCGGTGTAGAGCTGCCCGAGTCGCTCATCAAGCTCGGCGCTGACGACGCGAAGCCGGCCACGCCCGCAGCGTCGAATGGCAACTCGCATGTGACAGCGGAAAAGGTATGATCATGCCTGCCGCACAACAGGCGGCAGACGTAATCCCTATTCCTAGCCGATCCATTCATGCCGGCCGCTTATCACCAGCACTTTCGTCGGAATGATTCGGCGATCCACGGCGTCATCAAGCAGGTCGGTCCGTACACGCTCAAGCCGAATCGCAAGCGCTTCGGCATGTTGGTGGCTTCGATCATCTCGCAGCAGATTTCTGTTGGTGCCGCGCGGGCTATTCGCGGCCGGCTGGAAGATCTCGTTGGTCCCGGCGGCATGGAACCGACGACCATCGCCAAGCTTTCGATCGACAAGTTGCGGTCCGTTGGTCTCTCGCCGCAGAAGGCTTCGTATCTGCACGATCTGGCCGCGAAGGTGGACGACGACACCGTGCGGCTGTCGCGCATCGGCCGGCTCGACGACGAAGCCGTCATCACCGAGCTGACGCAAGTGAAAGGCATCGGCCGCTGGACGGCACAAATGTTTCTCATCTTCTCGCTCGGCCGTGAAGATGTGTTTCCCATCGACGATTTCGGCGTGCGCGCGGCGATCTCACAGCTCTACGGCTTTACCGAAATGCCGCCCCGCGCGCAGCTATTAGAAATCGGCCAGAGGTGGAGTCCGTTTGCCTCGATCGGCAGTTGGTATTGCTGGCGGTATCTCGATCATTGCAAAGCCGCGAAGCAAGCGAAGAAATCGCCGTAGATGGCGCAAGAAAAAGCCCCGCGGAAACTGTTCTCCTTCCCGCGGGGCCCGTGAAAAAAATAACGAATCGTGTGACCGCGTCATTTCGGCCCCACGATTTAGGTAATTTATAATTTCGTCGCCGCTTTTGCAAGTTTTCTGTTACCGGCCATGTCATCCAGTGTGAGCGTCTCCAAAGTAGGTGGGAAATTGAGTCCAATGGAATCGCCGGAACAAAAGGGGGGTAAGTTTCAGTGTGCAGCGATCCCAGGGAGGATGGAATCATGACGCGGAAGCATTTGTCGCGGCCGGTGTTGAGTA
>JANNTN010000478.1:0-3061 GCA_031394445.1 Anatilimnocola sp. | reverse complement strand
AATACGAGATCTGGCAGGAAACGGGCCGAAAGTTTGGCGACCCCGGCACCTTCAAACAAACCCGCGGCTGGGACGACGCCAAGGGCCTCACTTTCGCTCAGCGCGAGAAAGAAGAATCGAGCGACTACCGCTACTTCCCCGATCCCGACCTCTGTCCCGTGATCACCCCGGCCGCGCGAGTTGCCGAAGTGAAGCAAAGCCTAACCGAACTGCCCGCCGCGATTCGCCAACGGCTCGAAACGACCTACGGCATCACTCCCTACGATAGCGACGTGATCGTTGCACAAGGCCGACCATTTGTTGAGTATTTTGAACAATTGGCTTTGTCTTGCGGTGATGGAAAGCAAGCAGCCAACTGGATGCAGCAAACAGTGCTTTGGCAGATGAATGAATCAAAAATAACAATTGCGGAGTATCGAAAGGCGTTTACGCCAGAAGGGCTAGCAAAGCTAATCGAAGCTAATCGCAAGCTGGGAGTGGACATTTCCCGGTTAAAAACCGTGATTGCGGATTTCACTGTAAATGTCGAATGGACCTCTCCTAATCCTGTCTTCAATGCCGAAACCGCGGAAATTAATCTGTCCAAGATGGGAATTGAGAAGGTCAATACCAGCGCGCTTGAAGCGATCTGCAAAGAAATCGTCGCCGCCAATCCCAAGATCGTCGCCGACGTCAAAGGGGGCAAGCAGCAAGCCGTCGGTGCCCTCCTCGGCCAGGCTAAAAAGAAAAACCCCAACGCCAACCCCAACGACGTTCGGCGAATCTGTCTGGAACTGATAGAAAAGATGTAACAGTGAAGATGTAACAGTGTTTGTGAATCACGTTTCAGCGGCTTAGAATTGAGTTGGAGGAAGAAATGTCCACCGCTCCGGTTCATCGCCATCTCACCATCGTCGACTACCTCGCCATCGAGAACGACTCATCTACGAAGCACGAGTTCTACCAGGGCGAAATCACCGCAATGGCAGGCGCGACTGTCTTCCACAACATCATCGCTGGCAATATCTTCGCGCATCTCCACACGCAGCTTCGTGGCAAAGACTGCCGCCCGTTCAATAGCGATCAGCGCATCAAAGTCGAGCGCGCGGGCTTTTATACCTACCCCGATATCTCCGTCATTTGCGGTCAGATACAAATCGCCAATGATGATCCGCTGTCAGCCACGAATCCTCGCGTCATCGTGGAAGTCTTATCACCGGGCACAGAATTCATTGACAAACGGCGAAAACTGAAGCTTTACCTGCAGCTCGACTCGCTTCGGGAATATGTCCTCGTGGAGCAAGATTCCCCCTACATCAACAAGCTCATTCGCAACGACGACGGCACCTGGACCATGTCCGTCATCGAGGGTCTGGAGGCATCGGTCAACCTTCATAGCATCGGCTGCCAACTTCAGACGGCCGACATCTACCAAGGCGTCACCTTTCCTCCGCCTCCCGAAAATCCCAAGCAGCCAACCTAGCTTCTCGCCACGCGACTTCGGCAGTATCTTCAATCACTGCCTCTGATCTCTGACTTCCGACCTCTGACCTCTGCATCTCCCCATGCCCTGGTTCACTGAATCCGCCCCGTCGATTTCCCGTCCCAAGGTTGAGCAGCTCATTGCTCGCGCGGTTGAGGAAGCGAAAAATCGACTTTGTAAAACGCCGAAGCGAGTGCTGCTGCTGCCGCCGGATATTACGCGGATGCATTCGGGGGCGGGTTGGATCACGGAGTGCTTTTACAACCTGTTCAAAGATACGGCTGATGTGCATGTGATCCCAACGCTGGGCCAGCATGAGCCGCACACGCGGGAGCAGAACGCGCAGATGTTTGGGGCGATTCCGCATGAACGGATTCACCCGCACGACTGGCAGAATGACTGCACGTATCTTGGCGATGTGCCGGCTGAGTATGTGAAGGAAGTCACTGGCGGGGCGGCGGATTGGAAGTTTCCCATTTGGCTGAATTCGATGCTGATGAACGAGCCGTGGGATCTCGTTATCAATATTGGCCATGTCGTCCCGCACGAAGTTCTCGGGTTCGCGAATCACAACAAAAACTATTTCATCGGGTTGGGCGGCAAGGATTTGATCTGCGCCTCTCACATGGCAGCCGCTTGCTGCGGCATCGAAAACAACCTCGGCAATTTGCTCACTCCGGTCCGCCGGTGCTTTAACTGGGCCGAAGAAAAATTCCTCGGCAAGCTACCCGACTTTTACGTGCAGGTGGTGCTGGCCCGCGACAACCGCGGCAACCTCACGCATACCGGCGTGTTCGTCGGCGACGATCTGGAAACTTACCTCGGCGCGGCCCGCCAGGCCCGCGAGCAAAACATCACCGCCCTTGATGAGCCGCTGAAGAAAGTCGTTTGCGTCATGCAAGGCGACGAGTTCTTCAGCACCTGGGTGGCGAACAAAGCCGTGTATCGCACTCGCATGGCACTGGCGGACGATGGCGAGCTGATCATCATCGCACCGGGCCTCAAACGCTTTGGCGAACAGCCCGACGTGGACGCCCTGATCCGCAAATACGGCTACTGCGGCACGCCCAAGGTCATGGAGCTCTACAAGCAAAATGCCGACATGCAGGATCTGGCTCACGCCACGGCCCACCTCATCCATGGCAGCAGCGAAGACCGCTTCCGCATCACTTACGCTCCCGGCCACCTGACCAAAGCCGACGTGGCCCAGGTCAATTTTGGCTATGCCGACATCACGCAGGCGATGCGGCGTTATCCGATCAACGAGCTGCACGAAGGGTTCAACGACGTAAACGGCGAGCAGATCTACTTCATTCCCACGCCGTCGGCGGGTCTATGGGCGACGAAGGACAAGTTATTCAATCGAAAAACGGGTTTTGGTGCGGGGTAGGAGGAGGGGACAGGGGAGGCAAGGGCAAAAGCTCAACTGGGCTGAGCGCTGTGCGGGTCGAAAAGTTGCTGACTCTAGCGTTTTCTAGGTGCATTCCCTGTGCCCGTCGAGGGAGGCGGAGACCTGTAGGTTGTGGAGCCAATGTTCGTGGTAACACTTCCGGTTCAGCCGATGTGCGGGGGATTGGTAAAGGCGACAGTAGCCGCTGC
>JANNTN010000443.1:0-8137 GCA_031394445.1 Anatilimnocola sp. | reverse complement strand
GGGGGCAGCGGCGCAAGGCGAGGTGGCGGAGGATTGCCGAGTGGGGGGGCGGTTTGCCGTTCGCGCTGCTCCAGAGCCCGCTTTTTTTGGAGATCGAGCTGCAGTTCCTGTCCCTTTTGCAGATTTAGCCTTTGTAGGCGTTCGATCTCGAGCCGCTTTTGGGCATCGGGAACGGCTTCTTGGCCTCGGGCGATGCCACAAGCAGCTAGGCAGATTCCTAGGAAGGCGAGTGGCAGTCGGCGGTGGGGGGTGTGAGCCATAGTAAGTCGGCACAGGTCGGCTACTTCGATCCCTTAAGTATAATCGACTTTTTCGGTGGTTTGGCTCGAATTGTGGGGTGGGTATCGAGGATGGATGGTAGCCTGTGCCGCCGCTGCGTGGCTATGCGAATTTTTTTGGGATAAAGTCCGTGGGTTCCGCTGCGCTCCACCCACGGGCATTCACAGGTCGCCGCTACGCGGCTGTGGTGGGCAGAGCCCACCCTACGGCTGTGGGGGGCGGGCTCACGCTATGGGTACTTCGACCCTGTAGTACCGCCGCAAACTACTACCTTTCGGAATTCAGAGCAGCACGAGAAATTAGTGCCGGCCCTCCGGGCCTCCGAAGAAATCACGATATGTTCACAATTCCCCGACCTGACGGTCGGGGCTATTTCCTGCCGGCCCTCCGGGCCTAATTTATGCCGGCCCTGCGGGCCTGTGAAAAAGGGATGTGTTTCGATTGATCCAAGGCGGTCCGCAGAAAATCATCTACCCGGTTAGCCGCGTCGATCAACGCCTGCGCCTGCGGCTACGGGTTAAACGAAGGTACCGTATTTCCGGCGAGGTGCCTTATTGGGCGAGGGCGGCGGAGTTGGCTTCGGCGTAGGCGGCGAGGTCTTCGGTGCCTTTGCGGAGGCAGAAGTCGCCGAGGGTTTCGTTGGGCTCGCGGGCTTGCTTGAAATAGGCGAATACGGGGGCGAGGGTGGCGGCGACGTCTTCTTCGGGCACCATGTCTTTGTAGATGAAGTTGAGCCGGTCGCCGAGCAAGCGGCCGCCCAAAAAGAGCGTGTATTTGCCGCGGGCCTTGCCGACGAGGCCGACGTCGCAGTTGTAGGGCCGGGCGCAGCCGTTGGGGCAACCGGTCATGCGGATGGTGAATTTTTCTTGCGAGAGGCCGAGGCGGGCGAGCTCGGCTTCGATCTGATCAATGAGGCCGGGCAGTGCCCGTTCGCTTTCGGTGATCGATAAGCCGCAGGTGGGCCAGGCGACGCAGGCCATGCTCCAGCGGCGGACGGTGGAGATTTCTTCGGTCAGCTTCACGCCGTGCGACCGCAGGATGGATTCCAGCCGCGAGCGGTCTGGCGGCTGAATGTCACCAAAGATCAGGCTTTGGTGCGCCGTCAGCCGGATCGAGGGATTGAGTGTGTGGCAGACCTCGCGGAGGGCGGTCTTGAGCCGCATCTCGGGGGTGTCCTTGATGCGGCCGTTTTCGATATTCAGGCCATAGAACCAGCGACCGTCCCCTTGTTCGTCCCAGCCCATGTGGTCGTTGAAACCTTGCACATCGGCTTCGCGGCGAAAATCGGGCAGCGGTCCGCCGTAGTATTCCTCAACCTTGGCTTTGAACTTCTCGATGCCCCAATTGGCAATCAGGTATTTCAGGCGGGCCAGCTTGCGATCTTCGCGGTTGCCATAGTCGCGCTGGACCTTGAAGACGGCCTCGACGGCTGGCAGCACTTGATTGGGCTCGACGTAGCAGAGTCGTCTCGCGACGGCGGGAAAGGTTTTTTTGGCCGAGGGGGTTACGCCCATGCCGCCGCCGACAACGATGTTGTAGCCGACGATTTCGTCCCCCTTGGTATCCGCAATCAGGCCGAGGTCGTTGGCATAGACATCGACGCAGTTGTCGAAGGTGTAGCCGATGGCCATCTTGAACTTGCGTGGCATGTAGAACTTGCCGTAGATCGGCTCGACGTCAAAGCCGTCTCCTTCGGGCGTGCCGCCGACGAGTTCCTTCTGGCCGTTGCTACTGTCGGTGAGCCAGGTTTCGTGATAGGCCTTGGTTCGCGGGGCGAAATGCTCGGCGATCAGGTCAGCGAGGGCCTGGGTCTGGCGGTAGATGTTCTTTTGAAACGGCGCGGGGCAGCACATGACATTGCGATTCACGTCGCCGCATGCGCCGAGCGTGCTGAGCTGAATCTCGTTGATGCGGGCGATGGACCGCTTCAGATTGCTTTTGAGCACGCCGTGGAGCTGCAAACCTTGCCGGGAAGTAATGCGGAGCGTCGTGTTGGCTACTTCGTCGCAGAGGTCCAGCTCTGCTAGCAACTGCTGGCTGGTCAGCTTGCCGCCGGGAATCTTCGTGCGGACCATGAAGATGTAGGACTTCTTCTTTTTGCCTTCCGCATCGAGGCCGCCAGTTCCACGCTCGTCGCGGTCGTCCTGCTGATACGTGCCGTGAAACTTCAGCAGCACCTCGCTCGACTTGCCGAAGTGATCGAGGCCGTCGCTGAGCTCGGGAGCGATAACGCCCCCTAAAAATCGGCTTTCTTCTTTTACACCTTCGACCGCGCTGGGTTTTCCTGGCTCGGACATGGCTGACCAATCGCCCCTACGGGCGGAGAGATTTGTGTGGCTGGCAAACCTTGGCAAAGCCGAATGTTTACCATGTTTAGTACTATTGTCACGTATCGGCCGTAGCCGTCAAGAGAGTATAGCCAGCAGCGGCTTTACGTTACATGCCAATCGATGACTGAAAATCGGCAGAAGACGTGCTTTTGGCCTGATTTTGTAGCAGGGGCAGGCCCCGAGTTAGGCCGCTTTGCGGCGAGGAGATTCACTGCGCGACTTGCAGGACTTGGAACGCAGGCTTTCGAGTTCTGTGAGCCGCACTGTTGCTGAGTCTAGTTGCGCCCGGTATCGATTCACCGCGCCAATTTCAACGAGGGCCAACATGCGGCCAACCATTGCCAGGAGCGGGGCCTTCGAGGTTGCTGCATCGATCAAGCACGAGAAGGGATGCAGCGTGACTGCAAGTGCGGCACTACGGCGTGAGGTATTCCGCCAAAACACGCGTTCTGAATCGCGAGCGTGAGAGAACACGCTGGCTGCCGACGAAGCCGTGATTGGTTGAATGAGCTGCGAAGTCGGTTCCGACACGTGCAGTTTACCGAGTGACTCAATCGCTAAAGCGGTATTCACGTCTGCCAGCTCGATGCCGATCAGCGGATCGAATCCGTCCAAGGCGACCAATACATCGCGGCGGTAGAAGGCGGCGGAAAGGGCGGGGCCGAGGATCTTGGCTCGGAGGCGACCGTTGCCCGGTGCTGTGACGCGTTGATCGCTGACTACGCGGCGTGCTCCACCTAAGGACCAATTGATGCCGGCCGAGACGAGGGCTTGGCCATCCGCCTCTAGCACAACGGGGGAGACGGCGGCGACTTCGGGGTCTTGAAAATGAGTCAAGGCCGGCGTGGTCCAACCTTCGACTGTTTGCAGGCCACAGCCAAGGAAGTGGATGACTTCGCCCGAGCTGTGATGGATAGCTACATTAAGCAACTCCACCGGCGAGCAGTCCGGCGCGTGAATGAAGTTTACTTCGCCGCGCAAGTCATACGGATCGTCATAGCTTTCCGCGTGGGCGACGATGATTTCGCAATCGGCGGGCCGGTTTTGCAGCACGGAGACAAGAACGCCGTCAAAGTCGGCAGCGCCGCCCGAGCAGGGGATGACGATCGAAAGCCGGGGCACGGGACGTTCCTTGTCGCGTCAACACAAGATGCTAGCAGCCTGCCGCCGCAACACTCCTCTAGCACCGTCGATAATCTTCGGCGTGGCGACCCCTGCGCGTTTACATAAATTGTGTGCTAGCGGCCAGAGACAGGAGCTGAGCTTTAGCGATGCTTGGTGCCATCACTGGCGTTCGCTCCATAGCCAGGCGCTGAGACGTCGCGCCCAAGATAATCGCTTTTCCGCTTGCCCAGCGACTTGGAGGCTCTTCTTGATTAAAGCGGTGTCATTGTTGTGGCCGCAAGAGACGCAGAAACCGCTGCCATCGGGTAGCGGCTGGCGACAGCGGGCGCATTTGAGGGATTCAGTGCTCATGGTGTTTACTTCATATTCATGCTCATTAAGAACTCGGCGTTGGTCTTCGTCTTTTCCAGGCGAGTGACGAGCAACTCCATCGCGTCGGGCGGGTTCATTTCGGCGAGTACGCGGCGCATGATCGTGACGCGGCGAAATTCCTCTTGGTCCATGAGAATTTCTTCGCGCCTGGTGCCGCTTTTGTTGATGTCGATGGCGGGCCAGATACGGCGATCGACCAGTTTGCGATCGAGATGAATTTCGAGATTGCCCGTGCCTTTGAATTCTTCGAAGATCACGTCGTCCATCCGGCTGCCCGTATCGACCAGTGCGGTGGCGAGAATCGTGAGCGAGCCGCCCTCTTCGACCTTGCGGGCCGAGCCAAAAAATTTCTTTGGCTGTTGCAAAGCGTTAGCGTCGAGGCCGCCGGTGAGCAGCTTGCCCGATTGGACGCACTCCGAGTTCCAGGCGCGGGCCAGGCGCGTGATGGAGTCGAGAAAAATGATCACGTCGGTGCCGCATTCGATCAGCCGCTTGGCCTTTTCGAGCACCATGTGGGCGACCTGCACGTGACGGGCGGGAAGTTCGTCGAACGTGCTGCTGATGATCTCGCAATTGCGGCCCTTCACCTGCCGCTCCATGTCGGTGACTTCTTCGGGCCGCTCATCGACCAAGAGCATCATCACGTAGGCGTCGGGATAGTTTTGCAGAACGGCCTTCGCCATTCGCTGCAACAAGATGGTTTTTCCGGCGCGAGGCGGGCTGACGATGAGGCCGCGCTGGCCAAAGCCAATGGGAGTGATCAGATCGACGACACGAGTGCAGATTTCGTCGGGATTGTGTTCCAATGCGATTCGCTTGTCGGGATGCAGCGGCGTGAGGTCGTCGAACGAAACGCGCCCCGATGCTTCGTTGGGGTCGCGATAGTTGATCGCTTCGACCCGGAGCAGGGCGAAATAGCGTTCGTTTTCCTTCGGGGGGCGAATCTGGCCGGAAACGGTCGAGCCCGTGCGGAGGCCGAAGCGACGAATTTGACTGGGAGAGACGTAAATATCGTCGGGGCAGGAGAGGTAGTGGTAGTCGGGGCTGCGGAGAAAGCCGAAACCATCAGGCAGGATTTCGAGCGTGCCTTCGCCAAACATCAAGCCATTCAGCTTCACCCGTTCTTTGAGGATGCGGAAGATCAGATCCTGCCGCTTGAGGCCGGTGACTTCTTCGAGTCCTTCTTTCTTGGCTTCCTCCAAGAGTTGCGGCATGCTCATTCGCTGCAACTCGGCTATATGCGTTTCGCCTTGCTTATTGAGCAATTCCAAAGCTTCAGCCGCTTTTTCGAGATCGCCCCGCTCGGTCAATTCGGCTACTTCCTCGGCTAGCGATATCGGCTCGCCTTCGGACTCGATTTGGCGGAGCGCGGCGAGGTGGCGCGAGCTCATTTCCGATGGAGGCGAAGAATGGTTGCCGTCATGGTTGCCTGAGGCGGAAGAGTTGGTTCTGTATCTCGGAGAACCGGTGCCGCTTGCGCCCGGCTGGCCGCCTTTCGCGCGGTGGCGAAAGTCTTTGAATGAAGTCATGGGATTAATTCCTCCTGAACGGTGCCATACGTTCCACCGCGCGAATGGCGGCGAACCAATGCTCAAGCACCAAATGTCCCGCGCGAAAGGAGAGTACTTTCACGCCGGGTGTCGAATCTGCCTGGACCAGCGGATTCGGGGCGGGGAGCCCTGGGGTGAGGGGATAAAACTTTGCTGACCAGGCACTGGCCGGCGACAAGTGTGCTAGGTGGGGACAATTGCGCTGGGTAGGACAAGCGCACTACGCGGTACTAGCGATAAGCCAGCGTCTGGCGCATTGGAGCAATGGTTTGCTTGCAGCGACTGCCGTCGGTGGAGCCTGGATAAGCTCCTACATTATCACCCGAAGAGGCGGTGAGTGAAAGAGGAAGGGCTGAAAATCGCGATTCGCTGCGTGGGCTATTCGGTTTTTTCGCCCATCAAGCGGTGTTTCCAGGTGAGGCGGAGGACGTCGCGAATGTTTTCGAGGGTGCGGGCGTTGCGGACGACGATATGCGAGCGGGTCGCTTTCTCTTCCAGCGGCATTTGGGAGGCTTCGCGGGCGGCGAATTGCTCGGCAGACCAGCCGCGGGCGATGGCCCGTTCGAGGCGCAGGTCGCGCGGGGCATCGACGTAGAGAACTTGGTCGCAGAGCTTGTCCCAGCCGGCTTCGAAGAGGAGGGGGGCGTCGAGGACGACGACCGGGGGCGGTTCGGGCGATTTGCGGATGGTTTCCAATTCTTTGTGGAGCAGGGCTTCGATGCGGGGATGGGTGAGGTGTTCTAAGAAGAGTCGTTCTGCTTCGTTCCCTTTGGCGAATACGATCTTCGCCACTTCGCGGCGAATGACTTGACCTTTGGGGTCGAGAATCTTGTGGCCCCAGCGTTTGGTTAGCTCGGCGATCACGGCGGGGTCGCGAAGCACGTAGTGGCCGGCTTGATCGGCATCGAGCACGACGGCACCCAGATCGCTGAGGATGTTCGCGACGAGGCTTTTGCCGCTGGCGATTCCGCCGACTAGGCCAAGGATGAGCATGGGCGTGGGGCAGGCTTCTAGCCTGCCGTGACAGTTATCTAAGGCCGGCTGGAGGCCTGCCCCACGGGGTTATTCGCAGGCGGCCCAGTGGGGGCCGGTTTTAATATCGACTTTTAGGGGGACGGCGAGTTCGATGGCGGAGGACATTTCTTCGGTGACGAGAGCCGTTAATCGCTCCCGCTCGTCGGGCGGAAATTCGAGCACGAGCTCGTCGTGGATTTGGAGAAGCAGCTTGGCTTGGAGCTGTTCGCGGGCCAGCCGGCGATGCACATTGATCATGGCCCGCTTAATGATGTCGGCGGCGGAGCCTTGAATGACGGTGTTGATCGCGATGCGCTCGGGGAGGTTGCGTTGCCGCTTGTCGTTCAGCGTATCTGGGTCGCGCACGCCGCTGACGGGGCGGCGGCGGCCGAGGATCGTGCTGACGTAGCCATCGCGGCGGCACTGCACGAGCGTTTGCAGCAAGAAGGCATCGACGCCGGGCAAGCCGTTGAAATAGCGATCGATGAATTCGGCGGCGTCGCTTTGATCGATGCGGAGGGCTTTGGCCAGGCCGAACGGGCTTTGGCCGTAAATAACGCCAAAATTCACGGCTTTCGCACTGCGACGCATCTCGGAGGTGACCGCGTCGAGCGCGACGCCATACACTTCGCTGGCGACTTGGCTGTGAATGTCGCGGTCGTCGGCAAAGGCTTGGCGGAGCGTGGCGTCACCGGAAAAATGTGCCAGGACGCGGAGCTCGATTTGCGAATAGTCGGCGGTTAGCAGTTGCCAGCCGGGAGGGCCGGGGAGGAAAGCGGAGCGGATGGCGCGGCCTTGTTCGGTGCGAATCGGAATGTTTTGCAAGTTCGGGTCTTGCGAGCTGAGGCGGCCAGTGGCGGCGACATCTTGCTTGAACGACGTGTGGACGCGGCCGGTGGCGGGAAGAATCAGTTCTGGCAAGGCATCGACATACGTGCTTTTCAGCTTCGCGAGGTGGCGATACTCCATGATCTTGGCCGGCAGCGGGTGCAGTAGGGCCAATTCTTCGAGGGCTTCGGCGTCCATGCTGGGGCCGGTCTTCGTGCGTTTGACGACGGGGAGCTTGAGTTCTTTGAAGAGCAGATCGCCGAGTTGAATGCGGGAATCGATATTGAATTCGCGGCCGGCGATCTCGAAGATCTCGCGCTCCAGCCGCATGATCTGTTCGGTGAATTGACCGGACAGCTCCCGCAGGCGGGCGACATCGATGCGGATGCCGTTGAACTCCATTTCGACGAGCACGTCGATCAGCGGCATTTCGAGCGTGGTGAAAAGTTCGTGCAAACCGCTGTCGGTCAAACGCGGCTCCAGCATTTTGGCCAGGCGGAACGGCACATCGGCGTCTTCGGCGGCATATTGGGTGATGGTCGCAACGGGCACCTCGTCCATCCGCTTCTGATTTTTGCCTTTGCCGATGAGCTGATCGATCGTGATCGTTTGATAAGACAGATAGCGGCGGGCCATGTC
>JANNTN010000406.1:0-9558 GCA_031394445.1 Anatilimnocola sp. | reverse complement strand
CGCCACTTTTTCTGAATCCTGAAACTTCCGCCGCGCTGACTTTGACATAAAAACCTCCGCTTGGGTCAAAATAACCCAACACCGGCGGCTGTCCAGATTCGACTGGAGCAAAACACAGGAATCAACTTAAGCAATACATGTTAACTACCAGTAGCGAGCCGCCAATTGCAGTCCAGGACGAACAGAATGTACGAAAATCGATTCTCTCGCTGGATGAGTTGGGCTGACCATACAGATTTGTTGGAAGGGGGTTGTCCGGGTGTTTACGTCATCGCTCGCAGTGACCGCGATCTGGCCGGCGGTCGTTTTGCTTGGGCAAAGCATGTGATTTACGTCGGTATGACGAATAGCCACACGGGTCTCAACGGAAGATTGTATAAATTCGACAAGACCATAAGGGGTGGCGAGGGACATGGTGGTGCGCAACGAGTGCATCATAAGCATCCAAATTACCAGAGATTGGCCCCACAGCTCTTTGTGGCAGTTGCAAGGTTTCCATGTGATACAAGGTCTGGTCTGCCGTGTGACCTACGAGTGCTCGGAGAGGTTGCGCGTTTTGAATATCTTTGCTTGGCGGAGTTTGCTGAACGCTTCAATCGGCTGCCGCAGTTCAACGACAAGGCTCGCTCGCCGAAGCATGGTAAAACGGCTCGCGGCCGGACCAAGGCACTGCCCGGCCGGCGGCCAACTCGATAAAATCCAACGTGGGCTTTCAACTACATAATCCGTTTCAACCTGCTGGTGATCAGCCGAGGGCGATTGGGCAATTGGTGCGGGGCATCAAGGCGGGGAAGAGGGCGCAGTGTTTGCTTGGGGTGACGGGGTCGGGCAAGACGTTCACGATGGCGAACGTGATTGCGCATTTCGACCGGCCGACGCTGGTTTTTTCGCACAACAAGACGCTGGCGGCCCAGCTTTACGGCGAGTTCAAGGAGTTTTTTCCGCGTAACGCGGTCCATTTGGCCTCATTACCGACCTGATCGCGCTCCTCAGTCTCCAGAACTGCCACTCGAAGAAACCTCGCCTTCACGAATGATCGAAAAAATGATTTGCTCGAAACTGGATCATCTCTTCCAGGGGCTTCATCGAGAGTAAATTGCCACTTCAAAAGGCGCACTCCCACTTTACTCTCAAAACAAGGGGAGTTGGCCGCCAGGCATGCGTGGTGGCCGGAACTGAGTGGTGTCGAGGGGGAGGGAAGGCGAATTGAGGCCCAGCTTATGAGCGAACATTTTGAAGGTTTGGGCGATCCCTTCGGCATAGACGCCGCTGCCCCGCATGCGAGTGCCATAGGCAGAGTCGTAAAGCTGGCCGCCGCGCATTTCGCGGATTAGGCCCTCCACCCGTTCGGCGGCGAGGGGCCGATGCTCGCGCAGCCAGTTCACAAAGATGGGTGCGACCGCATGGGGCAGCCGAAGCATGACAAATCCTGCTCCGCGAGTTCCGGCTTCTTTGGCAGCACTGAGAACAGCCGGTATTTCGCTGTCGGTCAGCCCAGGAATAATCGGGGCCATCATGGTCGAAACGGGCACGCCGGCGGCCGATAGCTCGCGAATGGCGCGGAGGCGGGCTGCGGGAGTTCCGGTGCGGGGCTCCAGGGTGCGAGCAAGTTCGGCATCGAGCGTGGTGATGCTCAGAGCGACGCTGACCAGGTTTCGCTCGGCTAGGGGAGCGAGCAAATCCAGATCGCGGACAATCAACGAGTTTTTGGTGATGATGCAGAGCGGCTGATGGGCCTCCAGTGCGATTTCGAGCAGCGAGCGAGTGAGTTTTAGCTCGCGCTCCGCCGGCTGATAACAATCGGTCACGCCAGAGACCATGATGGACTCGCATTTCCACCGCCGATGGTTTAGTTCTTTCCTGAACAGCGCCGGTGCATCGTGCTTGACCAGCACTTTGGTTTCGAAGTCGATCCCCGCGTTCATGCCCAGCGTTTCGTGCGTCGGGCGGGCGTAGCAATAGGCACAGCCGTGCTCGCAGCCGCGATAGGGATTCATGCTGTAGCGAAACGGAATGTCGGGGCTGTCGTTCTCACGGATGAGCGTGGCGGCGTTGTCGGGCAGGAAGACGGTCGGCACGCGCCGCTCGGTGGCGAGCAACTCGTCGTCAGTCGCGAGTTGCTCCCAGTCGGCCTGTTGATGAACAGACTCGAAGCGGTTCGGCGGGCTGAGCGCTGTACCCCGGCCGATAACACGAGTGGATGGATCTCCGTTCATGTCCGCACACAGCGAGGCGAGGGACGATACTGAACGGAATTATAGTATTTCCAGAACGGCGATCAAGATCAGAGCGCGACGAAATTCCATTAGCCGGGAGCAAAAGTTAGGGTTAGGGGGCGGAGATTTTTTGGGGGAGGAAATGAGACAGTGGATGTGCGTAAGTGATTGTGTATAAACGGTTTATGTCGCGATTTTTGTGCTTTAGGCCGGCGCTCATGTTAAGGGTTTAGGGTTTTGTTTAGCTAGCTCGCGAGTGGCCGATTGAGGACAGAGCCGCTGGAAAAGGAGCAGGCATCGCGCTGAGGGGTTTGGGCAGCGTGTTAAGATTGCTGGCGGGGCTGGGGTTCGTGCTAATAGCCAGTGGGCAGGTGCCAAAAGATTGCGTGGCGATGAGAACGAGAGAGCAGATTATTGATGCGATGGCGGAGGGAGTGCGGTGTCATCGGGAGGGGAGTTTGGCGGAGGCGGAGAGGATTTATCGGGGAGTGTTGGAGGCTCAGCCCAATTTGTTTCAGCCGTGGCATTTGCTCGGGCTGATTGCGAACCAGGTGGGGCAGCATGCGGCGGCGGTGGAGTGTTTTGAGCGGGCGCTGGCGCTCAAGCCCGACTATGCCGAGGCACATTGCGATTTGGGGACGGCGCTTGGCAAATTGGGGCGGCGGGATGAGGCGATTGACCGTTATCGGCGAGCGGTGGAGCTGAAGCCGGGATATGCGGAGGCGCATTACAACCAGGGGAATGCGCTGCAACAGGCGGGTGAGCGGGAAGGAGCGATTGCCGCTTATGTTCGGGCGGCGGAGTTGCGGCCGGATTTTGCCGATGCACACAACAACTTGGGTTTGGTACTGCTCGAGCTGGGGCAGGCTGCGTCGGCTGCGGCGGCATTTAGCCAGGTGCTCAGGCTTGAGCCCGATAACGCCGAGACGCATTACAAGCTGGCGGGGTGCTTAAAGTCGCAAGGCGATGTTGATGGGGCGATTGCTCTGTACCGGAGGGCGGTGGCGTTGCGGGAATGTTATGTCGAGGCGGTAACGGACTTGGGAGTGGCGCTGCACGACCAGGGGAAGCTCGATGAGGCGATTGAGTGCCACTTGAGGTGTTTGGAATGGAATCCGAACTCGTTTGAAGCGCACAACAACTTGGGGACGGTGTATCAGGATCAAACGCGGCTGGAGGAGGCGCTGGTTCATTACCGGCGAGCGGTGGAGCTGGAGCCGAACGCGGCTGAGGCGCATGTGAATTTGGGGAGCACCTATAAACAGCTTGGGAAGACGGACGAGTCGCGAGCGGCGTATGAGCGAGCGGTGGCGATTCGGCCGGACTATGCGGCTGCACATCAGGGGATTGCGACGCTGAAGCTGGCGGCGGGGGATTTTGAGAGTGGGTGGCCGCAGTTTGAATGGCGGTGGAAGACGGGGCAGTTGCCGCCGCGGGAGTATCGCCAGCTTCCGTGGGATGGAAGGCCGCTGGGAGCGGGCGAGACCATTCTGCTGTACTGCGAGCAGGGTTTTGGCGATGCGATTCAGTTTGCGCGGTATGCGGCGGTGGTGAAGCGTGGCAATCCGGGTGCGAGGGTGGTGCTGGAGTGTGAGCGGCCGATCTTGACGTTGTTTAGGTCGCTGCTGGGTGTGGATCGTTTGGTCGCGCGGGGGGATGAACTGCCGGCGTTTGATACGCACGCGGCGCTGATGAGCTTGCCGGCGCTGGTGGGCACGCGATTGGTGACGGTGCCGCGGGAAGTGCCGTATCTCTTTGCCGACGAGGCGCTGGTGAAGCACTGGCGGGAGACGCTGCGTTCGATAGGTGGAGGTGACCGAAAGTTTTTGATTGGAGTCAATTGGCGAGGGCGCGAGGGGCATGTGGTGGCGCAGCGGCGCGATTTGCCGGTGTCGCTGTTGGCATCGCTGGCGGAATTGCCGGGAGTGCAGCTAATCAATTTGCAAAAAGGGGCGGGAGAGCGCGAGCTTGCGCCGGGCCATGCGTACAGAATCGCGTTTTTGGGAGAGGAGGTGGATCGCGATCACGGCGCGTTCATGGATACCGCCGCGATCATGCGGAATCTTGACCTGGTGATCACGTCGGATACGTCGATCGCGCATTTGGCCGGGGCGCTTGGCGTGGAGGTGTGGGTTCCGCTGCCGTTTGCGCCGGAGTGGCGGTGGCTGCTGAGGCGAGCGGACAGTCCGTGGTATCCGACGATGCGGTTGTTTCGGCAGATGGCCGCTGGGGATTGGGGCGACGTGTTTGGGGAGATACAGGTGGCGCTGGAGAAGGAATTAAGCCGCGACCTAACAGAAATGAACCGCGGATGGCGCGAAGAGCGCGGATGACTGAGAATTTAACAAAAGAGAACGACGTGAGCGAAGGAGTGATGTTTTTAGACGGCGGGGGCGGGTTCGTAGGGGGCGGGGCGATATTCGTTGGCGTTGGCACCTATGAGGGAGCGGAGTTTCTGGGCGGGGACGAAGGCGAGGCCGGTGGCGAGCATGAGGAGGCCGAAGAGCAGGTGGCCGGTGACGACGATCAAGGTGAGCCAGACAACGATGGAGAGCGCCAGCAGCGCGGGCCGGGCGAGACGGGTCCAAATAAGCACGGGGAAGGCGAGTTCAAAATAGACGATGGTGTGGGCGAGGAAGTTGAGAGCGTATTCGCCCATTTCGCCCGCGCGGCGGAGGCCGCTGGCGTCGAGCGTGTGCGATTCGGTTTGGGCCAGGAGCACCCAGACGGCACTCCCCTGCCACCAGGCATCGCCATAGAGCTTCGTGAGGCCCATCATGGCGTAGAACATGGCAACGTGAACTTGAATGAGCCGCAGGCTGAGATTGGCGAGGAGGGATGGTTGTGTTGAGCCGGCGAGAAAGGTGCCGAGGGATGATTTTTTGCTCGTGCCGAACAAACGCTGATCGAGCGAAAAATAAGCACCAGCGGGGGCGAGACTAAGGTAGGCGAGCAGATAACTGAGGACGGGCTCGATGTGCCCGGCGATTTGCGGGACGCGGTGGACATAGGAGAGCATCGCGACGAGCGTTAAAACTCCCGAGACGCGCGTGAACAGGCCGGTGGCAAACGCGAGGGCGAAGATGATGGCGAGCGCGTGAACGATGTAGAGGCCGGTGCAGGCGGGGATGTAGTTCAGGTAGGACAGATGAAAGCCGGCACCGCCGCCGGATAATTCGAGGATTTTTGCCGCGGCATCTGGTGACAGCGCGCCATCGCGGGCAAACCAGGTATTGAGGCTTGGCCCCATGACCGCGAAGTGACAGGCTGCGAGCGCACCGACGATGATGCGAAGGACCGAACAGGGCAACGGATCGGCCGGGGCAAACCAGAAACGATTCCAGCGCTGGCCAAACTCCTCGGCAAATTCCTCGGCAAGTTCGGCCGAATCACTTGTTGCAAACTTGGACATGGTACAGGTCGTTCCGTCGGTGCTGGGAGGAATGGGGAGCGAAAAGGAAGCGTTACTTGCGTTACTTGCTGGTTGGATCGGGGCTGGGAGCTGTCGTGGGGGAAGTTCCCGACTGGCGCGGAGCAACCTCCGCACGCGAGGCACGTTTGAGGAGTTGGACCTGGCCGTCTTCGTCTGTCCAGACGTCGGCGTCGTACAACATTGCTTCGTAAGTGGGATCGCGGGGGCGATCGGCGGGAAAGCCGGCGCTGAGCGTGGAGAGATCGTACGGCTGGCTCATACGGCGGACGCAGCGGACAACCGCGCGATGATTGCCGGTGGTGCGCATCGCCCAGCCGCCGACGGAGCGGGCAATTTCGCCGGTGAGGTCGTCATTTTCGTTGCCGGGTTCCGCGTTGAAAGCCAGAAGCTTGGCTAATTGAAAGGCGCGGGCGCGATTCTCAAACCAGTTGCTGCCGCCTTCGGGCAAGCGAATGGTCTTGGCAACTTGCTGCTGGCCCACGGGCTGATCGGCGGAGGGATACAGATCGATCGTCAGCCAGGTGTCGTCGTCGCTGGTGCGGCCGAGGGTGTAGTAATAGGGCGTGAACTCGGGATCGAAGTGCAGGAGCTTGGTGTAGCCCGCGAAGATGGAAACCAAGCGCGCTTGCAGCGCGGAGCGGCGGAAATTTGAGGAGAGGACGACGGCGACGCAGAACAAATGAATGCAAATCAGCAGCGAGAGCACGCTGCGGCCGATCGCACCGTCGTCCTTGGCCTGTTGAGTATTAGGGAGCTGCATGCGGGAGAAACCAGACGAAGGAGGAGGCAACATCGTGGTAGGCACAGCGAGGCGACCGGTGAAACGAGGGCTAGATTCCGCGGCGGCAGCCGGGGAACGTCCAAGATTCATCGGCCGCGGCAGGCAGATTTAGCCACGTCGAGTCGCTCGGCAAACGCGAGCGACAAAATGTGTACAACCGGATGTGAAAGCTGAGAGAGAGGCGGATTGGCCACCGCGCAAAAAGAAAGATCGGACTTTCAAGGAAAGCCCGATCTCTCGATTTTTGACCAACGCGAACAGACGCTAACAGGGGAGCAAGCCTTCCGCGTTGTACGACGCGACCCGTGTGGGACGCGACGAAATTACTTCGAGGGAGCCTGGGCCGGAGCCGGGGCTTGCTTTTCCATCACGGGGGCAGAGCCACCGCAGCATCCACCACCATTGCAACCGCCATTGCAGCTACCGTGGCAACGGCCATGGCAGCGGCTGTGGCAGCGGCTGTGGCAACGCGAGTGGCAGCCACCGTGGCAGCCGCCATTGCAACTGCTGTTGCAGCTATTGCAACCACCACAACGATGACCGAAGGCCATCGCTTTGTCGTTTCCGCCCAGAAGGGCGATTCCGACGATCGCGAAGAAAATCGCGAGACCAAACACAACGATACGATTCATTCTCAAATCCTCCAAAAATACTTACGGTACCGGTAAGTTGAAAAACCAGCGGGATTGCCGTTCGCGACGATCACATCGCGACAACCGACGGCTCAGTGTCGCAATGCGACCCAAGCTTCACGATTCAATACATCCACCGCTCCGAGCGGGTCCCTGTTGTAAATTTCTACGGGTTGCGGAGGATGTAACGATCGCGAAGACTAGGTCGTAAGTTATCCGCGCAGGGCCGCTTGTCAAGCGGCCGCAGGCAAAATACACAGTTTGGGGTTAATTGGTGCTTTGGTTAAGGCTCAACCGAACACCGGGCAAATTTACGCCGCAGAAGACCGCTGTCCAGCGAATCGTGACGTAAATTAATTGTCCACGAATTGGCAGTTGTGGACTGGATTTAGCTTGTTAATGTGTTACTGCTAAAGACTTTGCGGCGCTGATGGTAAGGCTGGCAAAGAGTGCCAGTTGTAAAGAAGCCGCGAGTCGTTCCAGGGCCGGCGTTACAATCAGCCGGCTTGAATGGGCCAGCTCAGGGTCGATTAGCGTTCGATGGAGCGCGAGGCAGGAAGATTTACCGGGGGCGGCTGCTGAGCCGTTTCGATGGCCGGCGGCTGCATGGCGGCGATTGCCTCGTCCTTCTTTTTGAGCATGTCTTGCGGATCCTCAAAGTTGAGGAATTGCATGGGTTGTCCCGGCAGCAGCTCCATTGCCATTCCTGCTAGTCTCCATCCTTCTGGCTGATGGCGAAGCGCCCAGATGATTTCGTAAGTTTCGTCGCCGTCGTCGAACTTTTCGGTCCAAACGCTTTTGACGTGGGAACCAGTGGGATCCTGCAAGATTTCAGCCTGCTGTACCTGATAAGTCGCGTTAGGGGCGCTTTGCACATCGACCGAAAGCAAGTGTTTTGCTAGCTCCTGGCGAGCAGTGTTCGTAAGCAGTGATTCTGTGGTGGCAGAATCGCCGGAACGCAGGGCGTTCAAGAACACGGTGACAACCTGATCGGGAGTAGCGGTGGCAGGAACTGCGATGGGCTGCTGCCGGGCAATGGCTTGGCCCTGTGGCGCTGGTGAAGCACCGGTTGGAGCAGTTGCCTGGTCCCGGGGCGTGGTGCTTTTATTGCAGCCGATACTGAGCAGGGTTCCAACGAGCAGGGCGAAGGCGAAACACCGCATGACAAAACTCCGAGAACCTGCCCGGAAAGCACGCGAACATTCGCGCGGCCTTGGGCAGAGCGGGGCGGAGTCTCGCAAATGACCGTGCCAGGGTCAAGGCGAAAGCGGTGACGCTAGCAGGGCCAAAAACGCTCGTTGTTGGCACTATTCATCAACAGGTGGTAGTTGGCGAATGGTGGAGTCGGCGGTTGTGGGACGCTGCGCGGTTTGAATGACGGGCAGCGAATCGTCACCGATGTGGTAGCTGGGGGGCTCGTCGCTCGGAGCTTGCACAGTTTGCTGAGGAATGGTGTACGCACCCGCGTTGAATGGCGCGGAGTTGTAGCCGATGGCTGGCGTTACGGCCGGCGGAGCAGAGATTTCCTGCGATTGTCCGCTACTCATGGCAACGGTGTTCGCGCCGCCGAGGTGATGCAGCATGTCGTGGGCGGGCTTGAGCGTTGGATCGGAGGCGACGGCGTTGCGGAGGTGACGCACGGCGTTTTCGCGTTGGCCCTTTTCGTTCAGCATGTAGGCCAGGTTGTAATGAGCGACTGCTGGCTGATTCACGGCGGCTAGTTCGGCGAAGGCTTCATTTTCTTTGCCGGAATCGACGAGGGCGGCGGCCAAATTGTTGCGATACTTGGCGTTGTCAGGAGTTAGCTCGACGGCTTTGCGAAAGGCGACGAGCGATCTTTCTGCCTGTTGTTGCCGGCGGAGGCAGAGCCCCACGTCGTTGTAGATCAAGCCGTTGTTCGGGTGGGCTTGCACGGCTTTTTGATAGGCATCGAGTGCTTTTTGCGATTGGCCCTGGCGGTCGTAGAGCCGAGCGAGACCGACTAGACCATTCAGGTCGGTGGGGGCCGCTTTGAGGGCTTCGCGATATTTTTCCTCGGCTTCGACGAATTTGCCTTGGTTTTCGAGCAGGCGAGCCGCGCCGACATAGACCTCGGGCCCGATCCGCTTGGGCACTTTGTCCAGCCGCAGCGGATCATCTTCTGGCATTGTCACCTTGGGCTTGGTGGCGACGGCGCCGGAGATCGCGGCCGTGGTTTTTTGCCAGGAACTGGCAAAGAAACCGGGGGTTTCAGTCTGGCGGCTGCCGCCGAGGCCCGTGGTGGGCGGCTGGTTGCTGCCGAATTGTTGCGAGAGGCCGCTGAATTTTTGTTTGCTGACGTCGGGAGCGGTGGAGGCGGCGGAGTCTCCGCGGCCCCAGCTTGGGAGGCCGCTGAGCATGGGGGACTGGCACCCGACGAGACCGATTCCGGCCCCGATCAAGAACGTATAGCCAAGGTGGCGCTTCATGTGCCGCGATCCTCCATGATCTGACATGACCAGCAAACGGCCGCAAATC
>JANNTN010000388.1:0-2848 GCA_031394445.1 Anatilimnocola sp. | reverse complement strand
GGCGATTGGTGCAGCAAACTGGCTTGGTGGTTACCACAAGACTTCGATCTTCGCGGTCAAGCCGTCGAAGGTCATCATGCCGCGATAGTTCGTCGAGGGATCGACAAAGTTGTTGGTCTGCACCGAGTTGATGAACTCGTTGGTCTTCACCAGGTTGTACCAGGCGCTGTACATATAGCCGGCACTGAACCGTAGGTTGCCCGTGAAGTTCTGCCAGCCGATGCCGGTTTCCAGGTCAAGCATGGTGACCAGGCGACCGGTGTTCATGGTCGTGTACGTCGGGGTGGTCTGATTCTGCGTCGGCCCGTTGAATTCGTAACGGCTGCGGAAATCGCCGGCCAGGAAGCTGGCATAGCTCTTGCCGTAGAAGAAGAATTGCGACCGCGGATGGAATCGCAAGCCTTCCAGGCCCAACTTGATGCCGCCGCCGTCGAATTCGGTTTCAGCCAGCACTTCTTCGAACCCGGTCGCGGGAGCGAAGCCAGCCGCAAAGTGCTGCTCCAAATTGCCCCAGCGGGCACCCAAGACATAGTTGATTTGCCACTCGGGGTTATAGACCAGCAGGCCCCGATAATCGATGTCGAGAATTTCGAATTGCGTCCGCAAGATCGCGGCCGTGTCCAGGCCGTTGCCAGTCGCCGTGATCGGGTTCGGATTGGTTACGAGGGAGCGAATCACGGAGCCGGTGCCGGGCAACGACAGCCGATCGAACGTGTCGCGATCGAATTGCGTGTAGCTGACCGCGATCGCGCTCCGCGGGCTCAGTAGGAAGCCGAAACCGGCGCGAAACGCGGGAGAGTAGTCGATATCGGCAACGCGCACGCTGCCGGTTTGCACCAGATCGCCGTTGCCGGCGGCGGTGCCATCCACGGGCACCGCGTAAGCCACCTCGGCGTTTCGCGGCCGTAGATACAGGAACTCACCGAAGGCGAAGTAGCGGTTCGTCCAGCCGCCCGGTGCTCCATCGGGCGGGCAATACTCACCGCCGTACTCGCCACCGTCGCCGCCCATCGGCATTCCCATGCCCTGCATGGGCATGCCGGGCATACCTTGCATGCCCATTCCCGTCATGCCGCCATCCATGCCCATCGGGGCCATAGTCGGCGATCCCGGCATCGGCCCCATGCCCATCGGTGGCGGACCACCCATTCCCGCATAGGACGCGGGAGAGAAGCCCTGCGTGGCATAGGGACTTGGACCGGGCATGCCACCGCCACCAGCGTTGGCCACCATGCCCATACCGGGCATCGGGCCGCCGCCCATCATGTCGGGATACGGTCCCGCCGGGCCGCCACCCATCGGGCCATATTGGGCTTCGGCCGCCTGGCCAAATCCCAAGATTGCCGCCACGGCGGCCAGCAGCAGGAAAGTCCTCATACGCATGGCAGTATCCCCTGAGTACACAATGTCCGCAGGTAGGAATCGGCCGTTACAGGCCGCAAATCGCGACTTTTTGGAACAATCCGCAAACTTTTTGCAGAATTCGCCATTTACCCAACGCGCATGGTCTTCCGCTGGATCGCTTTCCATCCCCCTGGAAGAGGGTTAGGGCGTAAAATGCTAGCGTCAACCTCCTTCGCCGGCCGACCGGTTAAAATCAGCCAGATGAGCAATACAGCTCGCTCTGCAACCGACTCCCCCTGGTTCTGGGTATGTATGTTTGCCACCGCGGCACTCATCGGCCTGGCCGCGATCGGCCCCAAATACACTCTGCGACAAGCGCAGATCGAACGGGAGTTCCAAGGCCGTCAGCGGGCCGCCCAAAATGTCCAAGGCCAAGCAACCACCGGCCAACTTTCCACCCCTCAGCAAACCCTCATCACCCTGCGTCCCCTCTTCTATGCCTTCGCCGCTCTCATCTCCATCGCCTGGTTCCTCTTCTGGCAGCATCGCATCCGCCGACCGCAATCCCTGACCCCTGACCTCTGACTCCTTCCCTTATGTGGCTCTTCGAACAACCCCTGATCATCGTTGGCCTCGGCGTCGGCCTGATTCTGGCGCTCGGTGCCGCTTGGACCGCCAGCGGCCGGCAAGAGTTGCTCTATGCCCTCGTGACGGCAATTGGGCTGCTCTTCATGGGGCTGATTACCGAGCGGCTTGTCGTCACCGACAGGGAGAAAATCCGCGCGACTCTGCAAGAGATCGCCCGCGATGTCAAAGCCAACGACCACCCCAAGGTGATGAGACACATTCATTCGAGCGCCGCTTCCGTGAAGCAGCAGGCCCAGGCCGAGCTTCCCAAATACAAGTTCACCGAGTTTCGCATCACGAAAATTCACTCGATCGACGTTGATGCCTCCACCGAGCCCCGGTCGGCAATGATTGAGATGAATATTGTCGGCGGCGGCTCCTTTCACGAGTTCGGAATCGACGCGGATCACGTGCCCCGCTGGGTGCAGTTGCACTTGCTGCGCGAAACAGACGGCCGCTGGACCGTCGCCGATTACAAGCACGACGATCCACAGCGAATGATGTACGAGCAACCGTTGAGACATTAAATTACTCGTGAATTGACGTGTATTTTTACTGGTGTTGACAAAAGTGTTGACGCGCGTTTCTAATAAACGGGCCGCTTGGGTGCGACTAACACCCAGCGGCCCTGTCCACAACGCAACCTGTATTGGAGATTGCATCATGGCTCTGAGTAATTCTATCACGGTCAAAGTCACCAAATTCGGCGACCGCAAGTTCCTGCTGGCGTACTACGACGATCCCATCACGGGAAAACGGATCAGCCGCAGCACCAAGCAAACTACCCAAAAGGCCGCCGAGAAATTCGCGGCCAAGTGGGAAGCCGAGCTTCAAGAGGGCCGGTATAAGCCCAAGGTCAACATTACGTGGGAGGAAT
>JANNTN010000386.1:0-3899 GCA_031394445.1 Anatilimnocola sp. | reverse complement strand
GCTTGAGAATCGCCACTTTTTCTGAATCCTGAAACTTCCGCCGCGCTGACTTTGACATAAAAACCTCCGCTTGGGTCAAAATAACCCAACACCGGCGGCTGTCCAGATTCGACTGGAGCAAAACAGAAATCTGCGTGGCTTCCGATCCAGATCCACGTGACCGTGTCGCCATCCATGATGCCAACGGCGCGGTAATCTCGCGTGACACGAACGGACCAACATCGCTCTTCATTAACAAGCCGGTGAAAATGCAGCCCCGGATGTTGAGGATTGTCCATGAATTGGCGGTACGCCGCCCGGGCTTCGTCTCGAACCGATTTTGGAAGCTGGCGATAGAGCTTCCAAAAACATGGCAGAGTGCTGGACTTCATAAATCATCCAGATTGAGCGGCTTAGCGTTTCCTTGCCTGATTTCCTCCTGGCACTCTTCAATGAACTTCAAGAACGACGGGCGGGGCGTGGTCTCACCAAGAATTGCCTCCCACGCCTCATCCGCCGGTTCTGGGAATACCACCATCACTTCGACCGGCCCTTCCTCTGATGGCTCTTCCGAGAGTTTGACCATTCCCTTTTCATACACAGCTTTCACGGCTTTCATGACTTGATCCTCTCGCTTCCATTCTACACCCAGCGGAGAGTGTGATCAGGGCGCTAAAGTTTTGGTTTTTTTTCTGCCGGGGAGGTTGAGTGATTGTCGGAAGTTGTTGGTGAATATGGGGTTGTGGAAATCGATGGTTGAATGGCAGTGCTCAAGTTGAGCGGTTCTTTAGCGGTTGCGGAGGGGCAGGTGGCGGTTCGTGAGGGTTGGTCATTCGTCATTTGTCAGTGGAAAAATGCACCTGAGGATTTGCGACGGTCTGAATGCAGTGAATTGTCAAAGAGCGGGTGTGGTTCGTGAGGAGCTTGCGCCCCTGCGCGAGCAGCGACCCTCCGCTGCGCGGACCGTGCCCGCGGATTGTACACGAGGGTTTTGGTGAAATTGGCGAATGGTGGACAAAATTACCGTTCGGCGTCAGCGCAAGGGTTTGCGGCTGGAGGGGTTGTGACTATTTCGGGAAAAATAGAATTATTATGGGCTTTGTGTAGGGGCGGAGTGGAGATTTGGGGGAGGCACAGATCGAGACAGGCGACCGGGTGGCTGTGGTTTCGCCGCAGCGAAACGATCAATTTACAACCTACCAAACTAGCCTCCAAGCCACTCAACCGGCGATACCACGGCTCAATCGCCAAACCGCTAAATCATCGCCAGGCCCGAGACGCAAATCGTCTCACACATCAGCCGTGTCATGCTGCGCAAAACACCGCCACCCAGCCGCAAGGTTCCGCCGTTTTGCGTTTCTTGGTTTGGTGGCGAGAGTAAAGAGATTTGAGCGCCTCTATTTTCGTCGTTTCACTATCGGCGCAGTGTCTGTCGCTAACAAAGTTAGCAAGGCATTATCTTGAAGGTGAGAACCCGCTTCGGACCACTGATTCATCGGCGGCTCACCTTCTTCGTCGCTGGGATTCGCGTTGATGTAATTAATGATTGCCACCACGTCGTCCGCAGCCACGTAATTATCGCCTGTCACGTCGTAATAAGCCGTGACAGTTTCGCCATCCGATACGACTTGCCCTGACCCAAAGGCGTAGATGTAGTTAATAATCGCGATCACATCCTCGCCTACGACTTTTCCATCGCCATTTACATCCCACTCGAGCAAGCGATTATGCCAGGGGAAGTCCGGTAATAGCTCAATCGTGATTGTCTGCGCTGCGCTGAAATCGACTCCGACGCCAGCGGTTCCTCCATCGTCCTGCAGGCGAAACGTGAACGACCCCAGGACGCCGGTTATAGCACCGGCTGCTGGAACGAACCGTAATTGACCGGTCGTCAGCTCTGCTGCCGAAATCATTTGACCCGCTTCAACCGATGATTCTGCAAATTGCAACGTACCCGCCGCCGCTGTCGGCAGACTCAGAATTTGCACGGCTCCAAGACCATTTGACGGTGTATCGTGCGGGTCCGCGAAGCCGAAATTCACTGCAAACAAAGGGTTTGGCAGGTTGGGTTCTACGAGAATCGTTCCGTCGGCACTCATGGGTGAACCATTCACATCCATCAGTGTCCACAATTCGCCACCGTGAATCCCGTCATTCGCCATAAACACCGGTCGCCCCAGCACCGAAACGAGTGGCTGCGTTCCGCTCGACTGCGCACCAGGGGCAATGTCCGTTAGCCGGTGGGTGCCCGCAGTCGTGCCATCTGTAACCCACAGTTCGGTGCCATGCGTACCGTCATTGGCTCGAAAGTACAGCCTGCCGTTGACTGTGCTAAGGCTGCTTGGGAAGGAGTTTGCCGCGCCCGGATTGATATCGCGAAACACGTGAGTTCCAGCCGCCGTGCCATCGCTGGTCCACAATTCGTTACCATTTATCGAATCGGAAATGGTAAAAAATAGCCTGCCGTTCAGATCGGTAGCATCGTCGAAGAATCGTGAGCCAAACGCTTTGACCAACACTGTGCCATCACTTGTGCCGTCGGTCTTCCAGAGGCCATAGCCGTTCGCATCGTCATACCTCAGGAAGAACAGATTGTTGCCGGAAACGGTCAATCTGCTCGGCGCGGAGCCATTGGCACCGGGCTGAATGTCTTTGATCATCACCGTGCCACTCTCGGTGCCGTCGGAAGCCCAGAGCTCCTGACCGTGGACCCCGTCGTTGGCAGTAAAGATGAGCAGCCCGTTGAGGTTGGTCAAATAACGCAGATTTGATTCGCCGATTCCCGGGAAGATATCTTTAACGAGCACGGTGCCAGACTCTGTGCCATCCGACTTCCAAAGCTCAGCACGATGTTCATTGTCGGTAGCTTCAAAAAAGAGTGTTCCACCGACATTGACCAAGTTGTTTGGGAAGGAGCCTCCGTACAGCGTCGCTCCACCATCGGGAATGTCTTTTACAAGCACCGCCCCGCTAACAGTTCCGTCTGTCTTCCAAAGTTCATACCCCCTGTCTTCGTGATTGGCGGCGAAGAAGAGCGTGCCGTTGACATTGGCAGCTAAGCCGGTGAAGAATTGCGCGTTCAAGCTAGGCGAATAGTCATTGCGAACGACGAGGCCTTGGCCGGTGGCCGAGTTACGAACGAAAGTCGTTCCTTGTGGCGTTCCGTCAGTTACCCAAAGTTGGGGCGAGTCCTCCGGCTTGAAATACATTCGTTCGCCCACAGAGAACATCATATGGGCAATTCCACGGTTCAAATCCACGAACAGTTCCGTTCCATTTTCGGTGCCATCCGTTCGCCAAAGTTCGTCACCGTGGATGCCGTCGTTGGCTGAAAAATAAAGTAGTCCGTTAAATTCATGCAAACCGTATATTGCCGCGCCTGTTGTCATTCGCCGTAGCACGTGGGTTCCCTCGGTCGTGCCATCGCTTTTCCACATCTCTGCGCCACGGCTGCCGTCATCAGCATTGAAAAATACTGCACCATTGAGGACAGAGATTGGAGTGACGAAAGGGCTGCTCAGTCCGACAGGCAAGTCCTTTATCAGCACCGTGCCGCCTGCTGTTCCGTTGGTTTTCCAAAACGCATTGGGAGAGGAGTTTCCTTTAGCGGTAAAGAGAACGTCGCTACCCAGCGCGGTAAATCCAACTGGATTGGAGTCGGCATTGCCGGCAACTAAGTCTGTGACCAATGCGGTTCCACTCGCTGTGCCGTCTGTTTTCCAGAGTTCGCGTCCACTCTGCCCGTCCGTCGCCTGGAAGAAAATAGTGCCGTTAATGCTTGTGTTTTGCTCCAGTCGAATCTGGACAGCCGCCGGTGTTGGGTTATTTTGACCCAAGCGGAGGTTTTTATGTCAAAGTCAGCGCGGCGGAAGTTTCAGGATTCAGAAAAAGTGGCGATTCTCAAGCGGCATCTGGTGGAG
>JANNTN010000322.1:0-45538 GCA_031394445.1 Anatilimnocola sp. | reverse complement strand
CGCCCCCTTCTTGAGCAGCGCGGCACCTTTTTCCACCGCGATGCCCGCTGCGCCCACGGGCGTCAGTGTCAGTGTCTGGCCGACCATCTTGGCCAGATTGGCCACGCCATCGACGGTGGCCTTGCTGATCTCGATCTTTTGGCGAAGCAACCGCTGGGCGATCGGGTGTCGATAGACGTCGTCGGTCGATTTGGCGATCAGCATCATGTCGGAAGCTTTGTTGAAGGCGTCACCCCACTTACAAGCATCCAGGATGTTCTCGATGAACTCTTTGCCCGTTGAAAGGAGCGCGAGCGGCGCAAAAAACTCTTGCGCGACCTCGATTCCCTTCTCAAACAGCGCGTTGGCCGATTCGATCAATTGCTTCTTCTTCTCATACTGCTCGATCAATGTTTTGATGGAGTTATCGAGCGGCGCATTTTCATCGGTCTTCTTCAAGTCGTTGCCATCCTTCAACGTGTTAAAGGACGTCGAGAACAAGTCCGTCATGTTCTCGAACATAGCGCCGACATCTTCCCCTGCCGTGTTGCTCACGATGAACGACAGTGCATTCCCGCCCACACTAACTCCTTCTTTGGAGTCCTGCTCCTTTAGGGCTTTGTGAGTATCCACGGTCAGGTTGATCAGCGTGGAACCCTTGTCCAACACATCCTTCAGTTTGTTTTTTGTATCCTCGTCGGGGATCAGATCGATGAGCTTGCTGGCATACTTCTTGACCTTGGAGACTTTTCCCTTGATGTCGTCGTGTGTGGTGTCGTTCTGCTCTTCCTCCAGCTTGGCCTCTTGAATGACCTCCTGCATGGCCGGGTTCACGGCATAGAACAGGCGGACATAGTCCACGCCGCGGTTCGGCAAAAAGTTCTCGCCGACAAGCGTCTCCATCTTCTTCCAATACTCGTTGACCTCGTTTGGTGTCGCTCCCGCGGCGAGGTAACGCTTCTCCCAGTTCGCCATCATGTCCGTGTATTTGATCATCTCTTGCTGTTGCTGCTGGGCAACTTTGGCAAACTGCGCCATCGTGCGCGTATCGAAGGTCTTCTCATCGCTATGCTCTCCCTTTTTCGAGCTGACAACCTTCGTTTTCGTCCTGCCGAGCATGTTCTTCTCGGTCACCTCCGTGTCGAATTCAAACGCCTTCTCCATCGGCCCCTTCACTTTGTTTAACTCTTTCTCGATCTTCTCCCATTCCCTCTGCTGGGGCGTCAATTGATCGAGACGATCCATCTCATCCCATTCTCGGTCGTGCTCCTCGATCTGCTCTTTGCTCAGTCCGCCGTCCGGCATCTCGCCGCTGTTGTTCGCCACTTCTTTGAAATACTTAAGCCAGTCAACGAAGCCGTTGGGCAGTTCGTTCTTCAGCCGCTCTTCTTGTTGCAGATCGTTCGACATCGTTTATCTCCTCAAGCAGTTATTTTTGTGTTGAATTTGCGGAATGAAAGTGACTAGCTACGTTCGATCGCTCAGCGATCAGGCGGCAACCTTCATGACGGCTGCTAGCGATTTTTGAATCGGCGCGGCAATTCGCACCGGTATGTTCCACGGATTGGCTTCGCAGCCGGCGATGTGGTCGGCGTTGTTCTGAAGGAACTGCGTCCAACTTGCGGCCTTGCCGCGCACTTCTTCTTTCAGCGAGGCAATTGCCTGCGTGTTTTGCGATTTGACTGCTTGCTCCAAGCGACCGAGAACCTCTTCCAGTTCCGTTGGCAGCTTACTGGCCAAATCACGAATGATATTGGCTACCGCCCAGGCCCGTTGATCGTTCGTGGCTCGCAGCACGTCTTCCAACTCGCCAATCCCTTGTGCCGTTGCCAGGCGAACCTGCTCGAGTTCCAGCCGAGTGACGCCAGCCGCGACCACTCCCTCGCTCCCGCTCGACTGCTTGCCCGCCGCCAGCACATCGCGGATGGCCGTTTCCAATCGATCGAAGGCCGTCATGGCATTTTGCAGATTGCCACCCTCGGCTTGCGTCAGGGCGTACTGCCACACATTGCCCAGCGGAGTTGCTTTCTCGCGATTCAGCTTTTGAGCTTCCAGCAGTTTGGATTCCAACGCCTCGCGCCGCTTCTCGAACGCTGCCCGAGCCGCATCCGGTTCCGACTCACTGGACTCTCGCTCATTGGACCCTTGCTCGTTGGACTTGGGTGCCGTGGCAAGCACACCATTAATCAACTGGCCCAGCTTGAGCAGCGACTCGCGCGCTCCAGCCGCGTCTTTCGCTTTGATCTGTTTTTGAAATTCGGCCGCGACGCCCATCAGTTCGCCACGACTCGTCGGGACCGTGGTAATCGCCGTTGTTAACTGCGGGGCCAGCTTGCCCATCGTCGCGACCAGCGTCTTCAGCAAGTCGTCATTCCCTGATACCGGTTCGGTTGGCGTCGGCGGAGCAGTGGGTGGTGGGGGCGGCGGTGCAGGGGGTGGTGCCTGGTTCTGCACTTCATCGGCGTTGGGTTGCTGCTGCACCTCATTGGCATTCGGTTGCTGCTGCTCCTCGTTTTCTCCCTCGTTCGTTCCTTCTTCCTCGTCTTCCTCCTTGACGGCCGTCAGCTCTTTTACAACCTGAAACCGCGGCTTCAGTTTCAGCTCGGTCTGCTCGGAAATGAGATCCTTGATCGACATCGTCTTGATCGAGGGCTCGTCCCCCACGACCTCGAACACCATCTCGGAACCGCTCCCCAGGCAGGTTCCCTCGACGATGACGGTCCCCTTCGATTCCGTCTTGGCCTTTTGAATATCTCCGGCCAGAACCTTCTTTTTCTGAACGATCAACTTCACCGCCGCTGTACCCTTGGCGATGAGCACATAATTGCGAGCAGTCTTGCGAGCCGCTTTCAGCGCGGTCGCCAACAAGGGATCTGGCACGTCAGCCATGAGCTTGGTCCTTTATCGATTCAAAAGAAGGTCTTGCGAGCGCGAACAGGTTGTTACGCTTGCCTCTATCCGATTCCATCGAAATGCGTAGCCATCGAATCTCGCCTACGGCTGCGAATCGCCCCAGATTTTAGCAGCCGAAAAAGCGTAGTAAATCGCCTACCACCAAAAGGTGGTCGGCCAAAACTGGCTGAGTAGCGGGATGCGTCCGCTTCCCCGGTATTCGCTAACCACCCGGAAACCAATAAAATGTAAGACGTTAGCGCCCCTCCCCATCTCGCGCTCCACGGAGCACGCCATGAAAACCATACTTCTGACTCTCGCGTTCATCGCCTTGGCCATTCCCTCGCTCGCGCAAGCCGCCGGAGTGACCTACGAAGGCGCGAGCGGCCCAGGAAAGGGCAAGCACATCGTTCTCGTAAGCGGCGACGAAGAGTACCGCTCGGAGGAAGCCCTGCCGCAGCTCGGCAAAATTCTGGCCACTCGTCACGGCTTTCGCTGCACGGTGCTGTTTGCGATCGATCCAAAGGATGGCACGATCAACCCCAATGTCAGCGACATCCCAGGCTTGGAGGCTCTCGATACGGCTGACCTGCTGGTCATCTTCACGCGCTTTCGCGACCTGCCCGACGATCAGATGGAACGCATCGTCCGTTACCTCGACGCGGGCAAGCCCATCGTTGGCATTCGCACCGCGACGCACGCCTTCAATATCAAGCCGGACAAGAAGTACGCCAAATACTCGTACAACTCAACTGACTCCACCTACTCCCAAGGCTTTGGCCGGCAAATCCTGGGTGAAACCTGGATCAACCATCACGGCAAGCACGCCTCGCAAAGCACGCGCGGCCTCGTCGCCAAAGGTCAGGAAGCACACCCGATCTTGCGCAGCATCAAGGATGGTGATGTCTGGGGGCCATCTGATGTCTATGGCGTGCGCCTGCCACTGCCGGGCGATAGCACGCCGCTGGTGCTGGGACAGGTGCTCACCGGCATGAAATTCGACGATCCGCCACTGGACGGAGCCAAAAACGATCCCCTGATGCCCATTGCCTGGACCAAAACCTACTCCGGCACAGCCGGCACCACAGGCCGCGTCTTCTGCTCCACCATCGGTGCCGCCAACGACCTCGCCACCGAAGGCACCCGCCGCTTGCTCGTCAACGCCTGCTACTGGGCCGCCGGCCTCGAAGACAAAATCCCCGACCGCGCCGACGTAACCCTCGTCGGCGACTACCAACCCTCCAACTTCAAATTCAACGGCTTCAAACCGGGCATTCGGCCCGAAGCGCATGTCCTTCCCTAGCAGTCGTTCGAAGTGCAGATTGAATTGCGAGAGGTTTGTTAAACGAGGCAAGCTGCGCCGTTCGTGCCATTCTTGCAAATCTTGCCGTTTATGCCGGAAGTTCTGGTTTTGCGTGTAATGACGCGCCGATAGGTTTTGTCGAGCGGTGTTAGCGCGCTATGGAGCGCACGCTATCGGTGTCGCCAGTGCGATCCGGGCGCGTGAGCTTTCCAATCAGGCGGGCGCACAGCCGTTTTGCCCCGGCATGCAGGTTGGCAGTGAGCTACCGAGCCAAGCTTGCATCCTTTGGAGCTGCGGAGACTGAGCAATGAACATGCGTTTGGGGTGGGCGTTGCCCTTGCTGTCGGCACTCGTAACGGTGTCGTTGGCTGGCCGAGCTTGGTCGCAAGGCGGACCGATGGGTGGCGGCGGGCCAGGCGGCTCGCCAGCCTACGGTATGGTCGATCCGGCGATGATGGCGGCCATGCAGGCACAAGCTTATGCCGGCGGACCTCAAGCCGGCGGTTATGGCCCTTACGCGATGCCCGCGATGTACTCTCCGGCGATGTATTCGCCGCAGGGCATGCCGCAAGGCGTGCAACCTGTGGCGTATATGCCCATGCCCGGCGGCGCGCCCGGAATGATGCCGCCAGGCGCTGGAGCGGTGCCGATGGGCGCTTCTCCCGATGTTTACGGTTCGTATGGCTACATGCCATCACAATCTGGCGCGGCTGCCCCGGGGGGCGGCCCTGCTGGATACGGTGGCAACGGATTTCCGCCAGAAATGTATGCCGGCGGCGGTCCTGGCGGCCCTCCTGGCCAATCCATGTATCCCGGCGGCGGTCCTGGCGGCCCTCCTGGGCAACCAATGTATGACCAAGGCGGCGGCTATGGCGGCGGTGGTTCGATGGGTGGCAATTGCCAGTTCTGCGGCGGCAACGGCTGCGGCCATTGCGGCGGCGGTCACGGCGGACATGGCAGTTGGCTCCCCAACGGCCTCTTGGGCGATTGCTTGGGCTTGATCGCGCCCTATCCCGACGGCGGCTGTGCGGCCCCGCGGTGGTACGACTTTGCCGTCGATTACATGATGATGAAGCGCGACAACACAGGTCGCAGCCAGGACTTTGCTTCAGATGGAATTCTAGGACCGATCGTTCTGCGGACTGACGACCTGGATTTTGGCGGGTACAAGCCTGGCTTTCGATTCACCGGTGCCTTCCAGTTGGCGGCCGCGAATAGCTTGGAATTCACCTACTTCGGACAATTCAACTACACCTCATCGGCTGCCGTCCGCTCGGCGACCAGCAACCTGTTTTCTGTCCTCAGCGACTATGGCACCGTGCCATTCGGCGGCACTGCGGAATTTGACGCCGCTGACTTTCAGCAGATCACCTACCAGTCTGAGTTTGACAGCTTTGAAATCAATTGGCGTCGCCGGTGGATGGCACCGAACTGCCGCTATCAAGGCTCGTACACCTTGGGCGTGCGGCACTTCATCTTGGATGAAACATTCCTGTACGCCTCCACCTCGTCAGCCAACTCGATTCCTACGAACACGGGGCCGCTTGCGGCTCGCGGTTTTGACTCGACCTACACAACCAACAACCTGACCGGTATTCAACTTGGTACAGACGCGTGGGTCTGCCTTTTGCCCGGGATGCGGATTGGTGGAGAGCTGCAAGCGGGCGTGTATGGCAATCACATGAACATCAACACGCACATTATCTCGAACCAGCAAGTCAACGAGTTCCGTGAAGAGCTCGAAGCCAACGATGTCTCGTTCGTGGGACAGGCCAACCTGCTAGCTACCTACCGCCTCAACTATCAGTGGACGTTGCGGGCTGGCTACCAGTTCCTGTATGTGGATGGCGTGGCTTTGGCCTCGGAGAACTTCAACAACCGCTTGCCTCTGCTGTTCAATCCGTTCACCCCGCGTCAGTCGCGAGAGAACGACAACGGCAGCGTCTTCTATCACGGCTGGAACGTCGGCATGGAATACCAGTGGTAATCTTGAGAAATAGTCGCCTTTCGCTCCGCGAAAGGACGTGCTTTCGCGGAGCGAAAGCCGACATTACCGCCTGATTGGTGTCGCGGCGGCGGCGGGAGCAACCGCTTCGCCGCCGGCACGAGACTCTTGAGACAGCGACCTAAAGCCGGGATCTGCAGGAAACCGGCTTAGCCCCAGTTCGATTGTCGCGCGGGCGGCCGATGTGTCACCCGCCGCCAACTGCACGACGGCCAGCTCGCGGAGAATCTCCGGTGCGGCGTTGTCGCGACGCCCCGCCTGGGCCAGCATGTTCAGCGCATCGTCGCGGCGTCCTAGCGCCGCCAAAGCCCGCGCCTGCCGAATGGTGATCTCAGTCGCCTGTGTTCCTTGCGGTGACAACTGAGCCAGCGACTGTAAGGTTGCCAACGCCCGCTGCGGCTTGTTTTCTGCGGCGTAAATGTCCGCAATCGCCAGTTGCACATCGGGCAATTCCGCATCGAAGCTCAACGCACGATGAAAGGTTGCCAAGGCTTCGTTGCGATTGCCTTGCGCCATCAGCACCCGACCCTTAAGGGCCCAGGCCTCGGCCATTTGCGGGTTGCCAGCGATGGCCTCTTCGGCTTGCAAGCGAGCCTGGGCCAGGTCGCCAGTCGCGCGGTGCATTTGCCCCAGCCGCACCCGACGCTGCGGATCGCCCGCCGACAGCCGCACCGATTCGTCCATCTGCACCAGGGCCTGTTGCCACTGGCCGCGTTGCCACAAGGACTCCGCGTAGCCATAGCGGGCTCGTTCGTCGCTCGGGCACTTGATAATCGCCGCGGCAAACAGCGATTCGGCTCGTTCCCAGTGTTGCCGCTGCTGTGCGTCGATCCCTTGCAGCGAAAGTTGCCGTGCCGCCGCCAGGTCTTCATCCGAAACCCGCTGGCCGCGGAAGACTCGGCAGCCACCAATGACAATCAGGGCCGTCAACAGCACCGCCCAATGCCCGCCAGGCGACAAGGGACCGCAAACGATGCTTGCGCGGCGGCGATAGCTGCCAGAGCCTGACATGGGACGCCGCATGATTCCTAGTTACCGCGAATTTCGTAGTGCGGGAACTATCAGATTGCCGGCATCATGGCAATCTAATATGCGGAAGAAGCGAACGCTGTCGCTAGCGTGAACAAGCTGTTAACGAGATCAACAAATCGTTAGGCGGCCGCCTTGTGAAAAATCCGTGTCATGGGCTTATAGACCATGTTCCGCTTGGCGCTGGCCACGAATTGCTGAAACGAAAGAATAACCGGGCCGGGCAGCTCGGCTTCCAGATCGCCCACAGCCTGGTTGAGATTTGGCCCGAACTTGGCCAATTGCCGCGGATAAATCACATCGCGGGCATAGCGATAAACCTGGTAATCCTGGTCGTTGGCGGCCTCAATTTGGGCCATGATTTTCGGATCGCTCAGCAGCCGCTTTTTGATCGTGTTGTCGGTTGCGACATTGATCGACCGATAGTGCAGGTCGAGTTCTTCACCGCACCAATCTTGCAGCAAAACCAGCGATTCATTGAACCGTTCGACCAAGCCTACGAATTTGATTTGTCGCTCCAGCACCTCAATGGCCCGGCTGGCGTTTTCCTCGCCGCACAAAATCCGACATTGAAAATTGGCGTTGGTGGGCAACCACTTTTCAAAGTCGGGAAAATTGCTTTTCTTCGGGCTGCTAAACTGATAGTGCGAAACGCAGCGTTGCAAGGGCTCACGCAAGAACGTGAAATACTGCAAATCCACGCCGGCATTTTCCAGGTTGGCGTGAGTCAGTACGCCATGACCCGCGATGCTTTTCAGGTCGGGATAGAACTTCTGCGCCCACGTAATATCGTTCGGAGAAGCTTTGCGGCGGGCCAACACGTCGCAGTGCGTGCTGCCAAACGACTGTCGCAGGATGCCACGGACGGTTTGACCCGCCGTTTTCATGATGTGCACGTGAGCTAGCATCGCGTTTTTCCTTGGTACAATCCTTTTCTTCGGCAAAATCCTTACAGTCCGGTTAGTTTCCAACGCAGTGCCGGCAAACTTTCACAACGGCTTGCGTTCAGGGCGTTTTTCAAACCCCCGTCTGGTCAATTTTTTGCCACCGTGTGAAAATAAATTGACGTTTTCCAGCTCAAAAGAACACGCTTGCAGGACGCCTCCTTGGACCGAGTATGCCCGCTATTTATGAGAATCTAGGTGTCCGTTTTCTCTACCCCGAGAATTGGTCGATTACGGACGAAGCGGACGACGACTGGCCACAGACCGTCACGCTGCAAAGCCCGCAAACTGGCTTCTGGTCGCTGCACGTCTATCCGCCGGCCAGCGAATTCAAGCCCATCGTGAAAGAGCTGATCGCAGCGATTCAGGAAGAATTCACTGATATCGAGGTGCTGCCAGCCAAGGAAAACTTTGGCGAGATACCGACGACCGGCGTCGATCTGGCATTCTTCTACCTCGATCTGCTCGTCGAGGCCAAAATCCGCTGCTTGCGTACACCCTCAGCGACGCTCGTTTGGCTTTATCAGGCCGAAAGCAGCGAGTTCGAATCAATGGAGGCAGTCTTTCAAGCTATCGCCGTAAGCATGTTGCAGACCCAAACGCCATTAATCAAATAGCACGGGCTTTTCGTCTGCGCCAGCAACTTCCGCCAGCCTGCTGGCATAGCGTCAGGCCACTTTACGATACCACCGTTCGGCGTTTACTGCCCCGTGGGGAATCGTCTGGCGAATTGTCTCATACACTATGCGTTTGAGGCCCCGTGGACGCCGTGCGGGCAACGTGTGAAACGGCTTGAGCCACGACAGCCGCTGTTGCAGGGTGCGTTTGTGCCAAGCATGGGCAGTAGTGCAACCGCCACGAACAAACTGTGCCCAGCCGATCGATCCCACGACGCCCGCCTGACCAAACTGCGGCGATGCCAGCACGTTATCGACGAAGTTGTGCAAGCGTTCGCCGGAAGAATTGAGCACGTCGTGAAAAGCCACAATTGCCCCGTCCGTTAGCAATGCCGCCGCCGAGTCGATGTCGCCGGCCACATAGTCCCGCTGATTGGAACCGTCATGCCACAAGAGGCGAATCGGCTCGTCAAATTGCTTCCAGAACTCGCTCGATGGCATCGCGTAGGTGCGAATCTCTTCGGCAACATCGCAACGCCTGAAGTTCTCAGCTACCTCGGGTCGCGCCTGCAGATCGACGGTGTGGACCACCGCTTTATCACCCATCCGAGCGCCAAGCGCCAGCGCCGTCGCCGATTTGCCGTAGAGCGTTCCCAATTCAACGATGCAGCCCGCGGCTGTTGGGCAAGCTCCGAGCACGGCCAGAAATTCGATCTCACGATCGGTCAAAAATCCCTCGACCTCGCGCACCTCGGCCACGATCGAAGCTAGCAACCCGCAATTGATTTTGGGTAGGAACATAGAACCATCCTTGAGTTCAGGTCATCTACCGATTGGGGGGGATGTATCAAACATCCATGCCAGCGGTCAAGCCAGATCGGCTAGCAGCCAGTGAGAGCAACGCGATTGAATCCTGGCAAACTTTACCGGCCAGTAAAGATCTGCCGGTTGTTCCGGTCATAGCGGTTGTTCCGTCTATTCTCGATTTGCGGCTTTTAATGGGTCGAAGCAAGTGGGGTTCCCGCGCGCAATTTCCACACTAGTGACCCAGCCTCAATGCCATTGATTCGCCGTAACTGCCGTGCGATTGTCTTGCAGTGCGGCTGCTATTGGCTGCTGCTGCTCGCGATTAGCTGCGCCCAGCACGACTTGAACACTGCCAGCGTGCTCGAATCGTCGGCCCCCAGTTGGCCCGGGCAAACTTTCGTGCCGCCAGCAACGAATTTCAACGCGCAAATGCCCGCCGGCGAAATGCTGCCTGTGCCGATGTCCGGTCCTCCATTGACTGGCTGGCCCGCGACTTCACCCGGAACCGGCGACTATCGCTACCACTTCGACGGCCAGGCTCGCGGCTACTACCTCAACGACCAGCGAATCGAATTCACCGGCGTGGAAGCCAGCTTCGCGGTTGAAGGCGTGTTGGAGGGTGGCATCTCGCAGCGTGTGAACGACTGGGATGTGTGCGTCGAATCCCAATTCTTTCTCAGTCAGCCGTTCGGCAAGAATGTCTACGCGAACTCCCCCTTGCGGCAATCATTTGCGCAGAACTACGACATCGAGCCTCTGGAAATATCGCAGCTCTACATTGGTGCTCGCAACGGCGACTTTTACCTGGCCCTGGGCCGCTTCGTGACACCCTTTGGCCGGTTCTACTTTCCCAATTATCGCAACAATTTTGACGACTCTCCGTTCATTCGCTCCGAAGCGATCCTGTTTCGCGAAACGGGCCTGGTCATGCAGTGGGATCCCGGCATCTGGGTCTGCACCGCCGCCGTCACCAACGGCAGTTTCCAGCAAGACACTAATTCCTCCAAGGCCCTGGTGGCGCGCGTCGGTATCGATCAGCCGTGGTACGCCATCGGTGCCAGCGTGAAGTGGCAGGACGGCAACGGCTCCGAGGAGCAAAAGGTCTATAACAACCACGCCGGCTGCGATGCGATGGTCCGCTTCGGCAATTGGACCCTCTCGAGCGAAGCCATTTACGACCAATACGGCTTACGACGGCCCGGCACCGCGCTGAACGACATCACTTGGGGCCGCAGCCTCTACTTTCGCGACCTCAACAACGGCTATCACATTCCCATCACGGGCTTTGGATACTACGTAAACCTTGGCTATGAAGGCCCGCAGTGGTCGTTGATGTTCAACTACGGCGAGTTCTATCCCGAGGACATCGGCGACATCCGCCACGACAATCCCACTCGCCGGGGACTCATCAAGGCGAGCCGCCACTGGACGCCCAATCTCGAAACGTACGGCGTTGTGATGCTCGAGAACGACCTGGTCGCCGCCTTCGACGGGTCACTCCGCCGCGGCACCTACCTCATGTGCGGCGCACAATTCACTTGGTAGTCGCGTGCCAAGTACTTTTTGTAGTCGCACGGCGGAACCAACAAGCTTGCGAGCGCACGCCGGCGTTATCGCTAGCACCCTCACGCATAGGACACTCCACCTACGCGAAATAGGGCGAAATGCCAGTTGTCGCGCGGATTGTCAGTATTGCCCTTGAAGCCGCACCGGGCTTCCCTTATTCACCAGCGATTCGTCGAGCCGCAACAAGGGGTTGAACTGGAAATTTTCATGCGCGGTGGCTACGCAGTCTTAACATTTCTAATCGCTGGCTGCCTGGCCGGTTGCACGACCATTAAGCGCTCCGATACGGCTCGCACCGGGTTGGAGCAGATGCTGGTTTCTAGCGCCGTCGATCGTGCCCTCGATCGAGTCGATTGGTCTCCGATTCGTGGCGCACCGGTTTTTGTCGAAACCAAATATCTCGATTGTGTGGATAAAAACTATGTGATTATCGGCGTGCATCAACGCTTGCTCGCCGCGGGTTGCACGCTCGTCGAAAAGGCTGAGGATTCGGCTGTCACGATGGAACTTGGCAGTGGTGCGGTCGGCACCGATCGGCAGGAGTCGTTCCTCGGCATCCCCGAGATTTCGATGCCGGCTTCCCAAGTGGCTATACCCAAGTTCGCCATCTTCACCCGCGAAAAATCGCACGGCACCGCTAAAATCGCCGTGCTGGCATACGACACGAAATCAAAATTGCCCGTTATCAGCTCCGGCACGCTGGCCCGCTCGGACCATGCCAATTGGAGCTTGCTGGGCGCTGGTCCGGTCATTTCCGGCAGCGTACCCACCGAAGTTTATGCCGCCACGCGAGAATCCGATTGGATGACAATCGATCAAGCCGCGATCGCCGCACGGTCAAAAACGCTGCGTTAATTGCACATTTTAATTCTGCTCTTGACCCGTGCAACCGGATGGGAACAATCTGCTGCCGTTCCGCTAGGAGGGCGGACCGCTGCTAGCAAGCCGTCGCATTGCGACTGCCTGCGGTAGCGCAATTCTGCATCACTTCAAGGCAAGGAGGCCAACGAAGATGCATCGGACCCATTTGCGCGGACTGCAGTCCCACGGCGGAGCTATCTCGCTTCGCGAAGCATTGCCCACGGCCCGGTTTATCACGGGCGACGACGTTCTAGCCAGCGCTTGCTCTGCCGATTGGCGAGCTTGCCGGGATGGCGATTTATTCGTCGCGCTGACCACCGCCGACGATGACGGCCACGAATACGCTCGCGACGCGGTTGCCCGTGGCGCGAGTGCCGTACTGGCCGAGCGATTGGTTCCGGTCGATGTGCCTCAAATCCTCGTCAAAGACTCGCGTGTCGCCCTCGGACGCGTTTGTCAGGCGCTGGCCGGTCATCCCAGCCGATCGCTCGAAACGATTGGCATCACCGGCACTGCCGGCAAGACCATGACCGCCATGCTCGTGGCTTCGATCTTCGAAGCGGCCGGCGCGGCGGCCGGCGTCGTGTCGAGCATCGGACACAGCGATTCGCTGACGCAGCAAGCCGCTCTCACCCCCACGCCAACCACCGCGGAATTCGCATCGTGGCTCGCAAGAATGCAAGTCGCCGGCTGTCGTTCGGCCGTGCTGGAGCTTTCCAGCATCGCGCTCGCTGAACGGCGGGCTAGCGGCATTGAGCTCGACGTGGCGATCCTCAGCAACATTCAAAATGTGCCACTGCGTGAGCACAACCGCACTGCCGCGTATCAGCAAATCAACCGCCGCATTTTCAAACTGCTGAAGGCCGGTGGAACCGCCGTCATCAATGCCGACGACCATCGTTGCCGTTCGCTGCTGGCCGAAATCGAATCGAATTGCCTGACGTACGCCATCCATTCGGAGGCAGACATCACGGCCAATGTGATCGAACGGCACATGAGCGAGCAAACCTTCTTGCTTTCCGCCGGCGACGATTGCGTTCCAGTGCGTACGCGAATCATCGGCGATCAGCACGTTTCGAATTGCCTCGCCGCTGCAGCCACGGGCATCACGCTCGGGCTGGACCTGGAAACCATCGTGCGCGGCTTGGAAGCCGTCGATCGTGTTCCCGGCCGGCTGGAGCGGCTGGAATGCGGTCAGCCGTTCGGTGTGTTTGTCGATGCGGCTGACTCGCCGCAAAAGCTGACCTTGGCAATCAAGACAATTCGCCAGGTTACTCGTGGCCGCGTATTCGTCGTGTATGGCCCCGCGGAAAACAGCGACGCTCCCGAGCGTGCGCTGCTGGGCCGCGTGATCGAGCGCGGCGCGCATGTTCCCGTCATCACGAGCGATGAGCCGGTGGCCAAGCGGTCGCAGCCCATCGTGCAAGATGTATTGGACGGCTTCGAGCGGCCCGCCAAGGCGCAGATCATTCCCAATCGTGAGAAGGCGATTCAGTATGCCTTATCGCAAGCTAACGAAGGGGATGCGGTGCTCATCGCCGGCCGCGGGGACCGCGTCACTCAGCTCGGAAGCGGCCAGCAAACCGCTTACGACGACCGCGAAGTTGCCTGCGAATGGCTCTATGCGCGGGACGAGCAAGCCGTGAGCCGGTCGCGATTTCGCGTAGTGGGTTAAAATGAAGCTCTGCCTGCAGGATCTGATCGAATGGACCGGCGGCGAGGTGAAACTCGCCGCCATGCCGCCGCTCGATGGTGAATTGACCACGATCGAGCGGATTCTGCTGCGAGCCAGCGCCATTGGCTCCGGCGATGTCTTTTGGTGTTTGGCTGCCAATCGCTGCGATATCGAGCTGGCCTTCCTGCGGGGTGCCATCGGCGTTGTATGTGCTAATCGAACCACGGAGCCCTGGCCTGGGCGGTTTGTGCTGTTGGTGGACGACCCTGTCGCGAGTCTGCAAAGCATGGTCGAGGCCTTTTCCGAGCAGCTTTCTTTTCTCGCCGAACAAGAAAAAACCCAACAAGCCTCGGAATTGAAAGTTTTGCAATTGTGTGCCGCACTAGTAGCTGATATTCCTCCGCCAAGCTGTGACCGAGTGGTCAAAGCACGCTGGTCAAAGACATGCCGGCGACACGCGGCGTAAGCCGTATGAGTCAAACACACCAAGCCATTTGAGGAGTTTCACCGGAGGCCGCTGGTTTGCGGGAACTTGGCGGCTACCCCCCTCCTGGGTCGAAGCATATATCTAGCGGCGGCAATTTCTGGGTCAATTGCTGCCGTTGGAGCTTCCCGGTGAAGCTTTTTTACTGTGTGCCGGAGCGAGTTCGCTCGCTCCGGTACACAGGGATCACCACGCGGGGGTCGCGATGAATGCATCGCGACCCCCGCGGTCGTTTCTTGAGGTTGCATGCGGCCTGTTGTCACCCGCTGGGCGCGCGACTACACCATTAGGCTATGCCTTTATCAACAAAACCTGTCGCCATCATCACGGGAGCCTCCCGGGGCATCGGCCGCGCCATTGCGGTCAGGTTGTCGCAAGACGGTTATGCGGCTGTCGTCAATTTTCATTCCAACCGGCAAGCGGCGGATGAAGTGGCCGGCGAGATCGAAGGGGCTGGCGGCCGTGCGATCGCGGTGCAGGCCGATATTGGTGCGACAGCCGACCGGGCCCGACTTGTCGAGGAAACGCTCAATCACTTCGGACGGATCGATGTGCTGGTGAATAACGCCGGTATCACCTCGGTTGGCCGCAAGGATCTGTTGGAAGCAACCGAGGAAGGTTGGGAAACCGTTTTTGCCACGAATCTGAAAGGGCCGTTCTTTTTGGCGCAGCGAGCGGCCCGCGAAATGATTGCCCAAATCCAAACCGAAATCATTCCTCGCGGCACGATCATCAATGTGTCCTCCATTTCGGCCTATGCGGTTTCAACGAATCGGGCCGATTACTGCATGGCCAAGGCGGCGATGCAAATGATGACTTGGCTTTTTGCCGACCGTCTCGCTGAAAACAAGATCAACGTCTATGAAGTTTGCCCCGGCGTGATTGCCAGCGACATGACGGCACCGGTTAAGGAAAAATACGATCGCCTCATCGCCGACGGACTTTCGCCGATTCGCCGCTGGGGCCAGGCGGGGGATGTGGCCGCCGCCGTGGCGATGCTCGCCGCTGGGCATTTGCCGTTTAGCACCGGTGAACGCATCAATGTTGATGGTGGTTTCCATATTCGCCGCTTGTAAGCATTGCCCATGACCGACTCTTTGCAGGCTATATCCGACGAGATTCACAAACTTCTGACGAAGGGGCAGTTTGATGCTGCGTTGCCTTTGGGAAAGAAACTCGTGGAGCGGGCTCCGCATCTGGCGGCCTCTTGGTTCATGCTCGGTCAAATTCAGCTCATGCGCGTCGAGCTGCCGATGGCTGAGAGCTGCTTTCAGCAGGCCACTCAGCTCGAACCGACCAACGCCCTGTTTTGGACCAATTTGTCGATCGTGTTGCTGGGCCGAGATCGCGCAATCGATGCCGAAAAAGCGGCTTGCCGGGCGGTGGAACTCGACGCGACCACCGACATGGTGTGGATCAATCTCGGCAGCGCGCTGTTTCACCTGAAACGCTGGGCAGACGCGGCCAAAGCTTATCGCGAAGCGCTATCCCTCGCTCCGAACAATGCTGTGGCCTGGAGCAACCTGGCCTCGGCTGAGCTGAAGCTGGAAAGACTTGAACAGGCCCAGACAGCACTCGAACGCAGCCTGTCGATCGCTCCCAATCCCGACGGCGCGGTGATGTATGCGACGCTGCTGATGCGCCGCGATCAATTTCAACAGGCCGCGTATATTCTGCGACAGGTGGTTGCTCAGGTTCCTGAACTGCAGCCGGCGTGGCTGGCGTGGGGGGAGGTGCAGGCCCTGCTCGGCGAACCGGTCGAAGCCGAAGCCGCTTTTCGCCGTGTGCTCGCGGCTGATCCCCGCAACCGCCAGGCTCAGCTCAATCTGGCCACCAGTCTGCTGACACAGTTTCGCTTGGCTGAGGCGGAGCAGGCCGCACGAGAACTGATCGAGGCCGACCCGACCAATGCCGAAGCCTGGGCGACGCTCGCGGCAATTCAGCAAGCTGCCGCGAAGGTTCCCGACGCGCTGAAGGCGCTCCAGCGGGCCGTCGAGCTGTCTCCCGATTACACCCGGCACAGCCGGTGGCTGGCCGCCATGCAGTACGGCGCGAATGTCACTGCCGAAAGCCTGCTCGCCGCCCATCGCCAATGGGATCAACTGTACGGCCAGGTGGCACGCTTGCCTGCGATCCCAGCATCGGCGAGCGCATCGAGTCGTCCGCTGCGGATCGGTTTTGTATCCACTAATTTCAATCGTCATCCCATCGCTTTTTTGGCGCTGCCGATGCTGGAGGCGATCGATCGCACGCGGGCGACCATCATTCTCTATTCGGATGGGTTTGGCGAAGATCCATTCACCGCGCGGTTCAAGGCGGCTGCCGATGTATGGCATAGCACCGGTTCGCTGTCCGACGATGACTTGGCTGAACTCATCCGCCGCGATGAGGTCGATGTTTTGATCGACTTGATGGGGCACACGGGGCGTCGCCTGCCGGTCTTTGCCAGAAAGCCCGCACCTTTGCAAGCGACGTGGCTGGGCTACGCCGGCACCACGGGATTGTCTGCCATCGACCATATCATTGCCGATCGTTATCACATCCGCCCGGGAGAGGAAGCCTGGTATCAAGAATCCGTCCTTCGCCTGCCAAACAGTTACGCCGTGTATGGTCCGCCCGACTATTTGCCAGTTGTAAATCCATTGCCGGCCAAGCTGAACGGCACGTTCACGTTTGGTTCGCTGAGCAATCCCGCTAAGTTTTCGCCCCAACTACTCCAGGCTTGGGCCAAAATTCTCAAACGCACCGATAACTCGCGGCTGCTTTTACAGTTTGCCGGCCTGGGCGAGGAAGCAATTCAAACGCCGATTCGCCAGCAGTTGGTCGCGGGTGGTATCGCGCCCGGTCGGGTCATCTTTAAAGGGACGGTTCCTCATCCTGATTTGCTGGCGGCTTATCACGAGGTTGATCTGGCGCTGGACACGCAGCCTTATTCCGGCGGCGTTACGACGTGCGAAGCCCTGTGGATGGGCGTGCCCGTCGTTACTTTTCCGGGAAGCACGTTTGCCGGCCGCCACTCCACCAGTTACCTCAGTTCGGCGGGGCTTACGGAGTTTGTCGCCACTGATTTGTCCGCGTATGTCGAAGTCGCTGTCTCTTGGAGCAAGCGTGCCAGCGAGCTGAGCGATCTTCGTGGTTCGCTCCGGTCGCGCGTCGCTGCCTCGCCGATTGGGAATGCCAAACAGTTTGCTCACGACTTCGTAACGATGCTCGTGCAGGCTCAAGCTGCACGGTCGTCCTAATGCGGCTCGTGATTCTGGCGATCTTTCTTGTGTTTGCCATGCCGTTGTTTGTGCTGTCGAGCCGCGTGGACTTCATGCAATGTTTGGTGGGCCTCTTCGAGGGCGTCTTGGGCCTCTGAAATCGAATGCGCCGACGATTCGTCGGTCGCTGCTTTCAGTCGTTCGGCAAGGACGGAAAACCGCTTGTGGATGGCAGCGATCTCATCTTCGTCCCAGTCTTCCAAATCGATCAGCGTGTTGCTGGCCCCGGGCTGAGCCGCCAAGAGCTCGTCGAGCTTGATCTGAATCGCCATCGCATCCTTGTTTTGGCTCCGCTGAATCAAAAACACCATTAAAAATGTGACGATCGTGGTTCCGGTGTTGATGACCAACTGCCAGGTATCGGAGAATTGAAAAATCGGCCCAGTCACGATCCAGATCAAAATGATGCCAACCGCTGACGCGAATGCCCACGAGCTGCCGCTCCACAACGTTACCCGGCGCGAGAATTTCTCCAGCGGTCCGTGAATCCAATTCCGGCCGCTTTTGGTTGTTTCGGCTCTATTCCCGTTGATTGGCATGGCTCATCATTTGCCAGATTGTCAAAAAATCAAAGCGCCCTTGTTACCAGCATCTCGTATGCCACGACACGAATTCGTAATGTGGCGTCGGTTTCGCCGATTGCCTCGCCTCGCGGCCGCTGATAGTTTGCACCATCATCTTGCCTGGGAGCTTTTATGCGCCGGATTACCACTGCTTTCGTGTTTATTTTGTTTGGCGGGCTCGCGTCGCTGGGTGCGGCCGATCGAAAACCGAACGTGGTGTTCGTGCTGACCGACGACCAGCGGTGGGACACGATCAGCCTCAACGAACGCTCGCAAGTCAAAACGCCAAACATCGACCGGCTGGGTCGGGAGGGGCTCTATTTTCGCAACTCGTTCTGCACGACGTCGCTGTGCTCGCCTAGCCGGGCCTCGATCCTCAGTGGATTGTATGCCCACTCGCACGGCGTGCAAAACAACTTCACTGAATATCCCAATGAGCTGCCGAGCTTTCCGCGAGCGCTGCAGGCGGCGGGTTACAGCACGGGCTACATCGGCAAATACCACATGGGTGAGGAGAACGACGAGAAGCGTCCCGGCTTCGATTACTTTGTGACGCATAAGGGGCAAGGCAAGTATTTCGACACGGAATTCAACGTCGATGGCGAACGAAAGGTGCTGCCTGGCTACTACACGCACGTGGTGACCGACCTCGCCGAAAAATGGATTCGCAAATCGGCAGCCGGGGATAAGCCGTTTCTTCTGATGTTGGGTCATAAGGCCCCGCACAGCTTCTATTTTCCCGAGCAAAAGTATGAGCACACATTCGACAACGTGAAAATCGAATACCCTCCGACTGCTTTCACGCTGACGGACAAGCCTAAGTGGTTTCTCGATCGACTCGACACATGGCACGGCATTTATGGCCCGCTGTTCGAGTACCGCAAGCAATTTCCCGATCGCCGGCCGGAAGCCGTGAAGGATTTTGCCGCGATGACGCGCGGTTACTGGGGCACGATTCTCTCGGTCGATGACAGCGTCGGCCGGCTGTACAACACGCTGCAGGAAACCGGGCAGCTCGACAATACGCTGTTCATCTTCACGGCCGACAATGGGTTGTTGAATGGCGAGCATGGCATGGTCGATAAACGCACGATGCATGAGCCGAGCATTCATGTGCCGCTCGTCGTGCGCTGTCCAACGCTGACAAAAACCCGAAGCGTAAGCGAGGGACTTCGCGTTATCGACCAGCAAACGCTCACCATCGATTTTGCTCCTTCGATCCTCGATATCTGCGGCGTTCCTCCGCTGAAGAAGACACATGGGGCTTCATGGAAGAAGCTGGCCCAAGGGGATCCCAGCGGCTGGCGCACGAGTTGGTATTACGAATACAACTACGAAAAGCAGTTCCCCTACACGCCGAATGTTCGCGGCGTGCGCACGGATCGCTTCAAGTACATTCACTATCCTCACGGGGATGGCAGTGCCGACCGCCATCTGTCCGAGCTTTACGATCTTAAAAGCGATCCCGACGAAGCGACGAATCTGATCAACCACGCCGACTACGCGAAGACGGTCGTCGAGTTGCAACAGGAACTCAGTCGCCTCATCGCCGTCGCTGACGGCCTGCCCGACAAGATGCCGCTCGACGAGGGAATCAAGTCAGCGCTTCCAGCCCAAGCCATCCGCTGATCGGGCAGAGCAGCGCTAAAGAATGGAAAAATTTCTACGCCGGGCAGTTGAGATTTCGTGTAAGTAATTGTGTGGAAATGGGTTATGACTTTGGGTTGAAAGCAAGCCGCGCTCAAGTTGAGCGATGTTTTAACGACGTTGGGAGAACCGCGTGGCTTTGAAACTCGCGAAATCCCATCCGCAGGCAGGGCCTACTAGATACATTGCAATCTGCGCGAAAAACCGGGCCAGATTTTCGGAAATATTTATAAAGCGAAAAGTGGCTGAAATGTGAGGGGATATGCGGAGATTGTATTTCCGCGATTCAAGTTGATTCTGGACGCGCAATTCTCCAGAATGCCGTCGTTCACACTCATCAAGTCGGAGTTCCGCGAATGAACGCCTCTCCCCGTTCAACCAGCCCGTTGCGCGATTCGGGTGCTGATGCACGCGACGCGTTTACGCTGGTGGAATTGCTCGTTGTGATTGCCATCATCGGCGTGCTCGTCGCCCTGCTCTTGCCGGCGGTGCAATCGGCGCGCGAGGCTTCGCGACGGGCGAGTTGCTCGAACAACCTGCGGCAGCTTGGTCTGGCGGCCTTGAACTATGAGGGGACGTTCAAGGTCATTCCTCCGGGCAGCACCGGCGGTGGTTACGTGGGGATCAATAGCTTTCAAGCGCCGTGGGCTGATCCCCAGCGCGCTTGTTGCCCGTGGGGGCACTTTAGTTGGTCGATCATCATCCTGCCCTACGTCGAGCAGCAGGCACTGTACGATCAGGTCAACTTTGGCCGACTGGCCTATGCCTCAAAAATCATGGAGCACAACGGCGGTGCCGCGGCGGTGACTTCGATTAGCGATCGCGGACCGATTGGCGATCCGGTTAACCAACTCGTGGCCCAGACCACACCCAAAGCGTTCATGTGTCCGTCGGCTCGGTTTGTTGCCGGCGTGCGCCGAGAGCAAAAAGACTACGGCATGAATGCCGGCCCCAACGGCTGCTGTCCCGAACGCAATAATGGTTCCAACGCCACGCTGACGGGTGTTGCCAATGTTCTTAACGGCGTGCGTCTGGCAGAAATCACGGACGGAACCAGCAACACTTTTATGTTTCTCGAGGCCGTTCACTCCAAGAATCAAAGTTGGCTGGCGGCCAACTCGGGCTCGAATCACTTTATGTGGGTTCACCATCCGTCGCAGGGCTATATTCAGGGCAATTTCAGCAACCTGCTCAACCCGCCCAACGATACGCAATTCAATACTCGTGCTCCCGCCAGTGCTCATCCCAGCGGCGTGCAAGTGACGTATGCCGACGGTCGCGTATCGTGGCTCTCGAACAATGTCGATTTCTTCAATGTTTATTTGCCGACGATGACTCGCAACGGCGGGGAACCGTCGAGTGGGCAGGCCACGAATAACTAAACGCTTCAGATTTGTAACCGCGGATTGCGCAGATAACACGGATAAAATGCGGAAATCGACTCTATCACGACTGCTGACGTTGCTCTGCCTCTCGCTTTTATTGCTGGGCTGCTCTCGCGGCGGTCCCGAGGTTGTGCCGATTGAGGGGACCGTGACGCACAATGGTGAGCCGGTTCCGAGCTTACGTGTTTATTTTGTGCCGACGGATGGCCGGCCGAGTTGGGCGATTTCCGATCAAAACGGACGCTTCAAACTCGATTATGATGCCGAGCATACCGGCGCGAAGGTTGGCACACACACGATTTGGGTTCTCGACGAGAGCAGCAATGTCGATCCGACCGTGGCCATGAGCGGCGGTGCTCGACCGAAACGCTCGCCCGCCATCAACGAGATCGTCGCCAAATACGGCCGCGAAAAATCGACGCTGCAAGTGGAAGTGAAAAAAGCGGATCGGAATTTTCAGTTGAAGTTGGACTAATGTCATTGGTCATTTGTCAGTTGTCATTGGTGAGTAAGTGGGTACGCGGGATCGGCATTGTCAAGATGGTTGGGCAATTGTGAATTGATTCATTCGTGGACTGGTCTGGATTCAGCAATCGCTGGGAGCTAGTTTGATAGGCGGTTTAGGCGAAACCTGCTGCATTGTTGTTGATTACTACCGAGCCGCTTTCTCGTAACTACGGATACCAGCCGTGCCTCGTAGCCCTGCTGCTGAACTTGTGCCGCTGGCCAAGCTGCTCGCGGAAAATCCGCGCTATAAAATCGAAGCGTATCAATTCGTCGGCTCGGGGCTGGAATATGCCCAGGAGGTGCTGGGCCTGGGCCAGCCGGGGCCGAAGAAGAAACGCCGCACCAAGGAAAAAGCCAAAGAAGATTCGGCCCGCCCGGTGCGGCATGTCTCGGGTCAAGACTTGTGTTGGGCTCTCAAGCGACTCGCCCACCAGCAATATGGCCGCATGGCGAAGCTGGTGTTGGCCGGGTGGGGAATTCAATCGACCAACGACTTCGGCGAAATCGTCTATAACTTGATCCGCATTGGCAAGATGTCGCAATCCGAGCATGACCGGCGCGAGGATTTTGACAAGGTCTATGACTTCGAGCAGGTGCTGGTTCGCGATTACGCCATCACCAAGGAGGAAGAAGCATGTCGCCCTTGAAATCGCTCGTTGCTGCAGGCACAAAGCTGTGGCTCGATTCGATCGATCCCGATCTGGTGCGGGAAAACCGGGCTGAGGGAGCCACGGGCGCGACCAGCAACCCGGTCATCATTTCCGATCTCATTCGCACGGGTCGGTTCGATGAGCCGCTGCAAAAACTGATCGATGACGGGTTGAGCGACGACGAAGTGGCTTGGACACTCACCGACAAGCTCGTGCGTGAGGCGCAAGCGGTCTTTCTGCCCGTTTGGGAGCAAACTCGCGGCAACGACGGCTATGTCAGCTTTGAACTCGATCCACTGCTCGAAGACCCGCAAGCCAACATTCCGCACGCTGAGCGGGTGCGCCGTTATGTCCAACTGGGCAAGGAGTGGTCGGCTGGTCACAAGAACCGCATGATCAAGGTTCCGGCCACGCCAGCGGGGCTCGATGCGCTGGAGCCGCTGTGCGCCGCGGGAATCACGCTCAACGTCACGCTGGTGTTTTCGCCTCGCCAATATGTGGCGGCCCGCGAAGCCGTGTGGCGCGGGGCTCAACAGCGAGCGACTCGCGAGCCTTTTAAGAGCGTCTATAGCATTTTTGTGTCGCGGGTTGATATCTATACCGAAAAACACGTTCCCGATTTGAGTGCCGCGGCGCAGGGCATGGTGGGCATCGTCAATGCGAAGCAAATCTGGGCCGATAACACCGCCTGGTGGGCCGCGAAAAACTTGCCGCTGCAGCAGGAAATGATTTTTGCTAGCACGGGCACGAAAAAGCCGGAAGACCCGCCGTGGAAATACGTCGAAGCGTTTGCCGGCAGCGATATCGAAACGAATCCGCCGGCAACCAACGACGCCGTGGCCAAGAGCGGCCGCACCTTCACGCGACAGGTCGAAAAACTGCCGCCTCAAGCGGTTCTCGACGAGATCGCGGCGAAAGTCGATGTGGCCAAGATGGAAGCAGTGCTGATGGACGAAGGCATCAAAAAATTTGCCGATCCCCAGAAGGCATTGCTGAAGCTGATCGCGGAAAAACGGGCGGCGCTCGTGGGTGCAAAATAGCGAATGGCAAAACGCATCGTTTTTTTGTGCGTGGAAAACTCGAACCGCAGCCAAATGGCAGAGGCGTTTGGACGCATGTACGCGCCGCCGGGGGTCGAGGTTTATAGCGCCGGTTCGCAGCCGTCGGGCAAGGTGAATCCCAAGGCGGTTGAAGCCATGCAAGAGCTTGGTTATGACATGGCGTCGCATCGCAGTAAAGGATTGGACGATCTGCCGAAGGGGACGCTGGATGTCGCGGTCACGATGGGTTGCGGCGATAGTTGCCCGACGTTGCTTGCCAAACGCCGCATCGATTGGCAGATTCCCGATCCCAAGCTGCTCTCGCCTGCCGATTATCGCGAGGTCCGCGGCCTGATTGGCCGCCTGGTCAAATCGCTGCTTGAAGAAGTGACCGCATCCTGATGAAGCCAGACGGAGCGACGGAGCGACCGAGCCACAGTGAGCCGCGAGCAGAAGTAACCGCCTCTCCCGCTCTGCACGATGCCCCACCTAACGAGCAGCGGAACTTCTGGATTCTGGTCATTTACCAGGTGATCTTGCGGGCTGGCTGGATTTTCAAGACCGAAAGCGTCGTGATGCCGCACGCGGCTGACGCGCTCGACTCGACCGGCTTGGCCCGCAGTTGGCTGCCGCTGCTGAATCGCTTGGGCCAGAGCGTGCCGCCCGTGCTGGCTGCCCGGAGGCTGAAAAACCTGCCGAAAAAGCAACGTGCGTTCATGGCCACCACCGCGGCGATGACGGTGTGCTTTCTCGGCCTGACGAGTCTCTGGCTGATTCCCGGTTTGACGCAGCTTTGGTTCTCGCCCGTTATTTTTCTGGTTCTGTACGCCCTGTTCTTCGCCGCTATCGGCGTGAACCAACTGGCGTACAACACGATTCAAGGCAAGTTGATTCAAGCCACGCGCCGCGGGCGGTTACTAATGATCGCCGATTTTGTCGGCGCATCGGCCGCGGTGGTGTGTGCGATGGCGCTCTTGATGCAATGGCTGCACGACGACGGGGCCGACTATGCCGCAATTTTTGGCTTCACGACAATGCTGTTCGCCCTCGCGTCGATCATGTCGTGGCTGCTGAGGGAATTGCCCGACAATCACTATGAACCGTCGCGCGGCGTGACGCACGTGTTTCAAGCTGCCTGGCGAACGCTGGTCGAAGATGCGAATTTCCGCCGCCTTGCCATCGTTTCCGCGCTCTTTAGCACGACGCTGGTGCTCTTCCCACATTATCAGGCGCTCGCCAAAGATAAGCTGGGCCTGGGCACGACCTGGCTGGTGTGGTGGGTCGTGGCCCAGAATGCCGGCACGGCTCTGTTCAGCCTGCTCACCGGTCCCGTTGCTGATAGCTATGGCAATCGGCTCGCGCTGCGGATTGTCACGCTGTTGATCGTCGCCGGCCCGCTCGCGGCGCTGATCGCCATCCATTGGCCCGCGATAGGCAAGGCCGCTTTTCCGCTGGTGTTTCTGTTCGTCGGCCTGACACCCGTGGCGCAAAAGACTTTCAACAATTACACGCTCGAAATTACGACGCCCGAGAACCATCCCCGCTATCTCAGCACGTTGAGCCTGAGCATGGCGTTTCCGATTCTGTTTTCGCCGCTGGTGAGCCCGCTGATCGATCTGATCGGCTTCGAGATGGTGTATCTCGGCGTGGTTGGCCTGCTGTTTTTGGGCTGGCTGCTCAGCTTTGGGCTAATTGAGCCGCGCGGGCCGCATGCGATTGTGTTGGCGGAGGAGACGATTGAGTGAGCGGTTTCAATCAACTACGCCGTTTTCTGTTCCGTTAAGCCCAGCTCTTCCTTCATGGCGTCCCGCATCTTGAACTTCTGAATTTTGCCGGTGACGGTTTGCGGAAACGCTTCGACGAACTTCACGTATTTGGGCACTTTGTAATGGGCGAGTTGCGCCTTGCAGAACGCGCGAATTTCGTCGAGAGAGCAAGTGCAGCCGGCTTTTAGTTTGATCCAGGCACAGAGTTCTTCGCCATATTTGGCGTCGGGCACGCCGACGACCGCAGCTTGCTCGACAGCCGGGTGCGTGAAGAGAAATTCCTCGATCTCGCGTGGATAGACGTTTTCACCGCCGCGAATGACCATGTCTTTAAGGCGGCCAGTGATTTTGTAGTAGCCGTTAGGCAAGCAGATGGCGAGATCACCCGTGTGCAGCCAGCCGTCGCGGTCGATGGCGGCAGCCGTGGCTTCGGGATTTTTGTAATAGCCGAGCATCACGACGTGTCCGCGCGTGCAGAGCTCGCCTTGTTGATTATCGGGCAGGTCTTCGCCGGTTGCGGGATCGACAATCTTCACTTCCACGTCGGGCAGCGGCCGGCCCACGGTTTCGACGCGCAGCTCCAGCGGATCTTCCGTGCGAGTCTGCGTGATTACGGGCGATGCTTCGGTCTGTCCGTAGGCGATTGTCAGCTCGTTGGGGCCGAGCTTGTCGATCACCTGCCGCATCACTTCGATCGGGCAAGGTGCGCCCGACATGATGCCCGTCCGCAACGATGTGATCTTTCGGCCGGGCAGCGACGGGTCTTGCAGTTGGGCGATGTACATCGTCGGCACGCCATATAGCGCCGTCGCCCGCTCCTTTTCAATCGCGTCCAGCGTCGGCGTTGCTTGAAAATATTCGGCGGGCACGATCATCGTTGTGCCATACACGGCGCAGGCGAGCGTGCCCAGGACGCAGCCAAAACAGTGATAAAACGGCACCGGAATGCAGAGCCGGTCTTGCTCGGTGAATCGCTGACAGCCGCCAACGTGATAGGCGTTGAGCAGCAGATTGCGATGGCTGAGCATCGCCGCCTTGGGAAAGCCGGTGGTGCCGGAGGTGTACTGAATGTTGATCGGCTGATCGGGCTGGAGCGTTGCCGCGATGCGGTCGAGTTCGCTGGCGGCGGCCTGTTGGCCGAGCCGCACCAGTTCGTCCCACAGCAGCAGGCCCGCTGGCGGCTGGCCTTGAATGGCCACGATATTTCGCAGCTTGGGATAGCGCGGGCTATTCACGCGGCCCGCTTCCGCCGAGCCGATTTCGGGGCAAACCTCGGCCAGCATGGCGAAGTAGTTCGATGTTTTGAACTGATCGACCAGGAAGAGGGCGACGGCATCGCTCTGGCCGAGCACATATTGCAATTCAAACGGCCGGTAGGCGGGGTTGATGTTCACCAGCACCGCGCCGATTCTCGCGGTGGCGAATTGCAGCAGCACCCACTGCGGCACATTCGTCGCCCAGAGTGCCACATGCTCGCCGGTTTTGATTCCGAGCGATAGAAGTCCGCGAGCAGCCGCATCGACATCGTCGGCGAACTGTCGCCAGGTCCACCGCCGGTCGAGCTGGGGAAAGACCATCGCCTCCCGCTCGCCATAGCGCCGCGCGGTTTCGGCCAGCGCCTGGCCAATCGTTAAGCCATCGACCCACGGAGTTTTTGTGCCCGCCATTTCTCAATCCCACAGCGGTCGCGAAGCTGTATAGGCCAGCGGGCCGAACACCAACAGCGGCAACCACGCCGCCAACACCGCGCTGATCAGGTAGTTGCGGCCCAGTGCGTCACTCGTCAACATCACTGCCCACAAAGCCACCACGAGCCCCAGCCCCATCACGGCCGCCATGAAAATATTACGCGTTTCGCGGCGTAAGACCAAGGGAATTCCCAGCAGCACCAGCGACATATCGAGCAGCGGCCGCACGAACCGCGAATGGAGCGTCAAATAGACATCGGGACCAGGCTCGATGGTTTGCTCGCGCAGGCCCGACGCCAACTCGACGGACGACAGATTTTGCCGCCAGGCGCTGCCGATTGAAAGCTGCTCAAAGGTGACGGTGCTGGCGACAAAGCACTCGTCCGGCTTAAGCCACGGCGTGTCGGACGGGGAGAACAGCACGGGCTCATCGGCGAGGTCGCGGCTGGGCAGTTGGCCAAGATTTGCCGGTTGTTTCACGCCGTGAAGCAAGTAGCCGGCAGGGCGCGAGCCTTCAGCGGGCAGGTAGTGGGCGTTGTCAGCCTCGATTTGCCGGCCCCAGGCGGATAGCTCGGGTGGCAACTTAAAGAGTGGCGACGCCAGCCGCTTTTGGTTAGCGAAAGTGGATTGGCCGGAGATCAGGATGTCGGACCGGTCGTATTTGGGCGTGCATTTACGCCCGGTATCGCCGAGCCAGTCTTGCGCGTTCTTTGAGAGGGCGTCGCGCACCTTCGGTAAGCCCACCTCGCGATTGGCCGCAGCCAGGAGCGCCACGAAAATCGACGCGGCGAGGAGCGGCCTGATGACGCGCGCCGGACCGATGCCCGCCGCCATGAGCGCGGTCAGTTCGTTCGTGCGGGCGATGCTGGTCAGCACGAAGGTTGCGGCGAGCATCGCCAGGAGCCCCGAAATTTTGTCGAACAGTTGCAGGGCCCGCGGGGCATAATAGGCCCCCATCACTTGAATGGTGTCCAGAACGCGGGAATTTCCATAGCTGAGAAACTCGTCAAGGTTGTTGAAGCCGTCGATGACGACGAACAGCCCGACCAGACTGGCAAACGACACCAGCAGCACCTTCAAATAGATCTGCACGAGATAGCGGTCGATCACGGTCATGGAACGGGCGAATGGCGATTGGGGCTGCTGGCAGGCGATTGCGGCGAGGCGTTACGATAGAACTGCACCACAACCAGGGTCAAGACGAAAGCACGGGCTGCTAGCGTGGCTACCGACGTTTGCGAACTAAATCCGCGGGCTGCAAGGTCGATCTGGCCGCGCTGGCTGGCCCAATCGTGGGCTGCCACGATCGATCTGATTTTTCCGCCGCAGTGTGTGGCCTGTGGCAACGAATGCGAGCCGCCAGCCCCGCTTCCTCTATTCTGCCCGACGTGTGCGGTTCACTTGGCGTTGAGCGACCGACCGGCGTGTTTGCGGTGTGCAAGTGTGTGTTCGGAAGTCGATGTGGCTCGCGGCGATTGCGGCCAGTGCCGAGGTCGTAAGCAATTGTTTCGTGCCGCTCGCGCGATCGGGCCGTATGCGGGGGCGTTGCGGAAAGCCGTGCTTCAGGCCAAGCATGCGGCTTACGAGCCGCTGGCCGAGGCGTTGGGGCACGTTCTGGCGGCCCGCATCCAGCAAACGCCGTTTGCTGAGCCGCTGGATGGCGTGGTGGCCGTTCCGATGCACTGGCTGAAGCGAGTCTGGCGAAAGACGAATCCCGAAGCGTCGATCGGCCGGGTTGTCGCTCGGCAGCTAGGTTTGGAATATCTGGGCGGCACGGTGGTGTGCCGGCGGTATCTGCAGCGCCAGTCAATGCTCAATTCGGCCGAACGCAAAAAGAACGTGCGTGGGGCCTATCAGGCGTCGCGGTTCGCAAAAGTGGCGGGCAAGCGCCTGCTCTTGATCGACGACGTGATGACCACCGGCGCGACCGCCCACGAATGCACGCGGGCGCTGCTCGATGCCGGGGCGACGTCGGTTTTCGTTGCGACCGTGGCCCGCGCTTCGGCCAACTTCTGAAGGCGGCACCTCGCCAGTAATCCCAATCGCGGCTATTCTGCACGCAACACAATTGGCAGTGAATTAGCGACTCGTTTTCATGGCAGCTACCTCTCCTAAACTCCGCCTGGGTACTCGCGCCAGCGCACTTGCTCGCTGGCAGGCGGAATGGGTCGCCGCACGGCTGACGGAACGAGGCGTCGAGGTGGAACTGGTGCCGATCGTCACGCAGGGCGATGTGAAAACCGGTCCGCTCGGCCAGATTGGCGGCCAAGGGCTGTTTACGAAGGAGTTGCAGCGGGCCTTGCTCGATGATCGCATCGATTTGGCCGTGCATAGCTTGAAGGACTTGCCCACTGATCCGGTCGAGGGGCTCGCCATTGCCGCAGTGCCCGAGCGGGAATCGACTGCCGATGTGCTTGTTTCGTCGCGAGCAACCAGCATTGCCGCACTGCCGCCCGCTGCCCGCATCGGCACGGGCAGCCTCCGCCGCAAAGCACAATTGCTGCATCAGCGGCCCGATTTGGTCGTCGAAGATATTCGCGGCAATGTCGAAACGCGGCTCCGCAAGCTGGATGAAGGGCAATACGACGCGATCATCCTAGCCGAAGCCGGCCTGAAGCGCCTGGGCTTTGCGGATCGCATTGCGGCAATCATTCCACCTCAACAAATGCTGCCCGCCGTTGGTCAAGGAGCATTGGGAATTGAGGCCCGAGCCGATGACGAGCGGGTTCGGACGCTGCTAGCTCCGCTCGATCACGCTCCATCGCACCAGGCCATCTTGGCGGAACGGACGTTGCTATCACGTTTGCGTGCCGGTTGTATGGCCCCCGTGGGTGCCTGGGGGCGAAACGAAGGAAATCGTCTGCTTTTAGATACCGTCGTGCTTAGTGGTGATGGTGCTCACCGCCTCACCGCAACGGATTCAGTAGCGGACGACGCCATCGCTCTCGGCCAGCGTGTTGCCGAGCAGCTTCTCGCCCAGGGCGCGGCCGAACTCATCAGGCAATCGCGCGGCCGCTAGCCCGAAGTGGCGGTCGCTTTCACGCGTATGGCGAGCGGGATGCGTCAGCTTCCAGGTGTTATTGAGTTACCGGGGGACTCACGTCCCCCGCTCGCCGGCTCATTCGGACGGCTGCTAGGCACGCTCGCAGCGGTAATTGCCGGTTTTCATCGGCACAAGCTGCCGATAGCGGCTGTCTTTGGTCACTTTGGGCCACGTCGGCTCTTAACAGAAATTACTCGGTAAGTCGTCTGCCGCGTTGCACTTAACTCACGACCGATTTGCCTGCCGCGTGGTGTGGTACGGCGGTTGCTATAGGACGGGCCGCGATGGTTCCCTTTCGATCGCGGCCAACTGGTCGCTGAGTTGAGAAATGTATTACGGCCTCTACACATCCGCTGCTGGTGCTCAAGCCCAAAGCCACAAAGTGGAGGTATTGAGCAACAACCTGGCGAACGTGAACACCGTGGGCTTCAAGCGCGAGCTGGCATTGCTGCAAGCACGCGACAGCGAAGCCATCGAACGCGGCCAGACGAGCCGGGGCACAGGCGCGATCGAAGACATCGGCGGCGGCGTGCGGATGAATGCGACGTTCACCGACTATTCGCCGGGCACGATGCAACTCACGCATCTGCCGACCGATCTGGCCATCGATTCGCCCGACACGTTCTTCATGGTCCAGAACGACAAACAAAAAATGCTCACTCGGGCCGGCAATTTTCACCTCGATAACGACGGCACGCTCGTCACCGCCAGCGGTGATCCCGTCCTGGGAACTGACGGCGGAGCGATTCAGCTCGATCCGTCCCTGCCGTTTAGTTTTGTGCCAGGCGGAGCAATCGAGCAAGCTGCTGAACGAATCGAGTTGGCCATGATTCGCCCCAATAATGTCTCTCGGTTGCAAAAAGCCGGCGAAAACTATTTCACCACCGAGCGAGCCAGCGACCTTGTCCCGGCTGAAGAACGGCTCGTTAAGGTGGGCTACCTCGAAATGTCGGGCGTGAACCCCGTCGAAGAGATGGTCGAACTGATCACCGCCTCGCGAGCCTACGAAGCCAATGTCCGCATCATCCAACAACACGACAGTGCCACGTCCGAACTGATTACGCGAATGCTGAAGGTCTAAGACTCAGACTCGGGTAACGAACAAGGAATTTCACCATGAGCGTCCAATCTCTGTACACCGCGGCGACCGGCATGGAGTCGCTGCAAACGAAGCTGAACGTCATCGCGAATAATCTCGCGAACGTCAACACGACCGGGTTCAAATCCGATCGGGCCAATTTCGAAGACCTGTTCTATCGCAATGAGATTTTGCCAGGTGCGCAAGACGCGGGTGGCAATCCTACGGCGACAGGCACGCACATTGGCCTGGGCGCACGTATTCAAAGCACGCAGACCAGCTTCAATCAAGGTGCTTTTCAAGAAACGGGCGCTCCTCTCGATCTGGCGATTGAAGGGCGGGGCTTTTTGCAAGTCACCGACCCGTCAACGCAGCAAACCTTGTTCACGCGAGCCGGAAACCTGGCGCTGAATGCATCGGGACAGCTCGTCGTTGGGTCTGCTCAAACAGGCCGGCTCGTCACTCCGCCTGTACAAATACCGCCAGATGCTACTGGCATCACGATTTCGGCTGACGGACGCGTGACGTACACGCAGGCGGGCAGCACGCAGCAGTCGCAGGCCGGCCAACTACAAGTTGCCTTGTTCCAAAATCCCGAGGGCATGCTGAAGCTCGGCGAGAATCTGTACGTCGATACGGACGCCTCGGGCCCCGCCACGCCAATCAACCCCGGCACGCAAGGCGCGGGTTCGGTTCGCCAAGGGTTTCTCGAACAGTCAAACGTCGAGCCGGTCCGCGAGCTAATCGACCTCATTACGACGCAGCGATCGTTCGAAATGAATTCGCAGGTGATTGAGGCCGGGAACAACATCTTGCAGACGATCACGAATTTGGCACGGCGGTAAAGAGAGGGAGTAGGGAGTAGGCAGTAACCAATAGGTAGGAGCAAGTAGGGAAAAACGATGATTGCCAGAGTATTCATATTACTGTGTGGGATTTGGATCGCGACGGCGTCGGCGGCGGATGTGCGCGTGCGCTCGGGAGCGGTGTGCGCTACCAGTGTGGTTCGCTTGGCAGATGTGGCCGAGGTTTTTGCCAGTGATTATCGGCTGGCTCAATCGCTAGCCGATGTTCCGCTCTGCACAGCCCCGGCAGCGGGTCGCGAGCGCGTGCTCACTCAAGAAGACATTCGCCAATTGGTCGAGCTGAGCGGCGTTGAGAAAAAATCGTTCACAATCACCGGTAGCGAATCGGTGACCATCACGACGGGCGGAACATCCATTGCTGCCACCTCGGCCAGGCAGCCGCTGGTGGCTTCCGGCGTCCGCCAGATTGCATTTGAAGACCTGACATCAGCAAAGGCAGTCGCCAAAGCCGCTTTGCCAGCTCCGGCAACTTTGAAGAACGCCGCGCCGGCCGAAGCGCGGCCAACACCTACGGCTCCGCTCATCGCCAAAGGTTCCGGGTTAACCGTACATGCTCGCACCAGCGGCGTGCAAATCACGACTTCGGGCAAAGCGATTCAGGCCGGCGGCTTGAACGACACGATCGCCATCGAGTTGGCCGACAGCAAGCAGCGCGTCAACGCTCGCGTGATCGATGCCCAAACCGTCGAAATCTCGAACGTGCAACCTGCCGCCCCCACGTTGATGAAGTCTGCCAACTAGTTGTTCCCGGTCATCCAATCCCACGCATTGCTTCAGCCATGAAATCGCCGCCGCAGACAACCCCGACAACCAGCAGCAATCGGCAGCTCAGGCGCCGTGCCTTTTTGCAGGGCGCTGCGTTTACCGGACTTTCGCTGGGGCTCACGGCTTACGTAAATTGCGACGAAGGGCCGAATTCCAGCCTGTACAGCAGCCGGGTTGCCAGCGCCACGCAACTCGTTTCCGCAAATCAACAATCTGCGGGCAGCAACAACTTTGGCACGGCCGCCGCTCCGCCGCAAACGCCGAGCTGGTACGAAATTCCCATTCCGCCGCCGAAAGAAGTCCGCGTTCACGACATCATCACTATTCGCGTCGATACGGGTGCCCGCGTGTCGGAAAGTGCCCAATTGCAACGCCGCAGCACGTCGCAATACGACGCCCGCCTGAATGACTGGATCATCCTCGAAGGGCTCCGGGCGATCAGGCCCGCGCCACAATCGGAAGGCGATCAGCGCGTTCAAGGCAATCTCACCCAACTCAACCGCGTGACCGGCCAACTCGATACGACCGAGTCACTCAAATTTGAAATTGCCGCCACCGTCGCGTCCGTGCTGCCCAACGGCAACATTGTGCTCGAAGCCCACCGCGTCATTCAAAACAACAACGAGCAATGGATGCACTCGATGTCGGGTGTCTGCCGCCGCGAAGATATCGGCCCGAACAACATTGTGCTGAGCAAGGACATCGCCAACTTGCGAGTGAAGAAGGAAGAACTCGGCCAAATCCGCGATTCCTACAAACGCGGCTGGCTGACGAAATGGTGGGATCAGTTCGGGCCGTTCTAAATTGCGGTTCAAAGTTCAAGGTTACAAGTTCAAAGTTATCGATCATGCGTTGCTCTGCTACTTTCAAATTGCTGCTCGCCGCCATCCTGCTGTTCGTCAGCAGCGTGGCCCACGCGGATCACCGCATCGGCGATATCTGCCGCATCAAAGGGCAGGAAGAAAACGTCCTGCACGGCTTCGGGCTGGTTACCGGCCTGAAGGGCACAGGCGATTCCGACATGAAGGCCACGCAGCGGGCGCTGGCGCATTACATGGAGCTACTGGGGCACCACGTCGGCAAGGGGCAGACAGGCCAGGCTCAGTTCGACGAGCTGAAAGCCGTAAAGAACATCGCTCTGGTGTATGTGACCGCCACGGTGCCGGCCAGCGGTGCCCAACAGGGTGATTTGCTCGATTGCACGCTGAGCGCCGTGAGTGCCAAAAGCCTCGACGGCGGCTACCTGATGCTGACGGAAATGTTTGGCCCGGTTCCCGGCGACAAAAAGGTCTTTGCCCTGGCCAAAGGCCAAATATCGATCGATGACATCGCCCGCCCTCAAACGGGTCGCGTGCTGGTCGGCTGCCAATTGGAACGAAAAGTCGAAAATCACTTCGTGATTCAAGACGGCGCGGATGGCAAGATTGTTCTCGTGATCAACAAGGACCACGCCGCTTTTCACACTGCCATCGACGTGCAAGACGGCATCAATAACGAACGCGATTTTCAAAGCAACAGCAACACGGAAATCGCCCGGGCGATCGACCAGGTCACGATCGAAGTGGCGATTCCGCCCAATTATAAAGATAGCCCAACGCTCTTCGCCCATACCGTGCTCAATACGCGACTTTCCCCGCCCCAGGTCGATACGCGGGTCATCATCAATGAGCGCAAGCAGATTTTCATCATCGGTGCCGACGTCGAAATCGGCCCGGTCGCCGTCATGCATAAAAACCGTTTGATTCAAGTCGGCGGTGACCAGCCCCCCGTGAATGAAGTTGTCGCCCTCAACACCCGCGGCGACTCCAGCAAGCCAAAGCTCGAATCGCTCGTCGCCGCGCTGAACCTGTTGAAGGTTCCGACCAGTGATGTGATCGACATCATCAAGATGCTGAAGCATAAGCGGGCTCTCTTCGGCGAGCTGATCATCGAGTAAGCGAGGATTTCAATGACCATTAACGCAACCAATACGGGACTCGGTGGTCGGGACTCGGGACTAAGTGGATTACAACAATCCCCGGTCGCGAATCGGCACCTCCTCGGCGCGAGCCCCGAGCTGCGAGCCCCCGCCGCCAAGAGCAGCCGCGACACTCCCGAACTCAAAGAAGCCTTCAGCGATTTTGTCGGCCAAACCTTCTTCGGTGAACTGATGAAACAGATGCGTTCCACCCTCGACAAACCGGCTTTCTTTCACGGCGGCATGGGCGAAGAAGTCTTTCAATCGCAACTCGACCAAATCGTCGTCGAACGCATCGCCAAGTCCAGCGCCAACTCCGTCAGCGACCCCATGTATCGCCTCCTCATGGCCCCCCGTTCCTAACCTCTGACTTCCGACCTCCGACTTCTGATCTCCGACCTCCGACCTCTGCTCTTCACCATGGACTTCGAAGCTGAAATCACGGGCCTGCTCGATCAACTCACGAGCGTTCAAACCGAGCTGCTCGATGTGTTGGGCAAAAAGCGCACGGCGCTGGCCACGGCCAACCTGAGCGCTCTGGCCGAGCTACAGCCGCGGGAAGAGGGGCTCTCGGCCCGCCTGCTCGAATGCCAGAACCGCCGCACTTCGCTCCTCGCCGAGGCGAAGAAAGAAGGCCGCCCCAGTGAGAACGTGGCCCGTTTGGCGAATTCAACCAGCACCGGAAAGACAAACAAGCTGGGCAATCAGGTTAAGGAAACTGCCAACCGCATGCGTCTGTTGCAGCATCAAAGCCTCGCCAATTGGGTGCTAGCACAGCGGTCGTTGCTACATGTTTCGCAGCTCCTCGAGATTATCGCTACCGGCGGCCAAATGCGACCGACATATGGAGATAAGGAGTCGATCCACGCCCGCGGTTCACTGGTGAATCAAGAGGCGTAGATTCCGCCCGTTTGGGCCGGCTCCGACCTCCGCGTCGTGAAGCCGCCATGAGCCTGTTCGGCACGATCCAGATTTCCAGTAATGCCCTGAATGCGGCCTCGCTCGGCTTGCAGGTCACGGGCAACAACATCGCCAACGCCAACACGCCGGATTACATCCGCCAGCGCCTGGTGCAGGTGCCGGCCACGTCCGCGCGGAAGGGCGATTTGCTGCTGGGCCTAGGCGTGCAGGTCAGCGGCGTTCAGCAAGTCATCGACCGGTTTCTCGAATCGCGCGTGCGTGGCGCGGCGAGCGATCTGGCCCGCAGCGAGGCCCAAGCCGACGTCTATAGCCAACTGGAATCGGCAATCAACGAGCTCGGCGACAAAGACCTCAGCACGTCGCTGACCGATTTTTTCGGCAGTCTGCAAAATGTGCTGAATCAGCCAGAGAGCACGGCTGTTCGCAATGTGGCCGTGCAAAAGGCGCAGGCCCTGAGCGAAGCCATCCGCCGGCTGGATGGGCAAGTGAAGTCGATTCACAAAGCCGTGGACGGGCAAATCGCCAATATGGCGGCGGATATCAACGAGCTCTTGGCCGATGTTGCCGAGCTGAATGTGCAGATCGTGCAACTCGAAGGTGGCGGAACCTCGAAAAGCGATGCGGTTGGCCTTCGCGACCGCCGCGCGCAGAGCCTGGCCAAGCTGGCCGAAATTACGGACATTCAAACGATCGAGCAGCCGACGGGGGATGTTTCGGTTTATAGCGGCGGCGATTTTCTCGTCTCGCTCGGCACGGCGCGCGAGGTTGGCGTGGTGTCCGAGGTTCGCAACGGCCTGGTCACCTCGCGAATCGAAATTGCCGGCGTCAACTCATCCTTGAGTTCAAGCGGTGGACGGCTTGGTGGCCTGACCGCGGCCCGCGACGAGGCGCTGGTGGGTTTTCGGGAGGGACTCGACGAACTGGCCAAATCGCTCGTGTTCGAATTCAACAAGATTCATTCCGCCGGCCAGGGACTCAGCGGGTTTAGCCAGGTGACGAGCGAGCGAGCAATCGGCGACACCGGCGTGCCGCTGGATGCCGTCGGCCTTCCCTTCGCGGCAGTGAATGGCGGCTTTCAGATTCAGGTTTATAACCCGCAAACGAATCACCGCACGACCACCGATATTCGCGTCGATCTCAACGGCCTCGACGCCGATACGACGCTGCAATCGCTGGCCACTCAGATCGACGCGATCGACGGCGTCTCCGCGAGCATCTCATCGCGCGGCTTCCTGCAAATCAGCTCCGAATCGGCCGAGCAGACGTTTGCGTTTGCCGGCGATACGAGCGGTGTTTTGGCGGCGCTCGGCATCAACACGTTCTTTACGGGTGAAAACGCCCAGAATATCGGCGTTAGCCAATTGCTGAAGAGCGACCCGAGCAAGCTTGCCATTGCGACAGGCGGAGTAGGTGAGGATTCGCAAAATGGTCAGTTGCTGGCCAACCTGCTAAATCAGCCCCTCGGATCGAGTGGCCAGTCTTTGGCCGGCAGGTACGAGCAGCTCACCTCCAACGTCGCACTCAGTTCGCAGTCGGCCAGCGCGGCAGCTGAGGGCTTTCTTAGTTTTCAGCAAGCCCTGCAAGAGCAGCAATTGGCCATCAGCGGTGTCAACATCGACGAAGAAGCCGTGCGGATGATCGAGTATCAGCGGGCTTATCAAGCTTCGGCCCGCGTCATTTCCACCGTCAACGAACTGCTCGACACGCTTCTCAATCTGTAGGCGGCTGAGACATGACTGGTTTTTTCCCAGTGTCTGGAACGCGCTCGACCAATCTGCTCGCGCAGACGCGGCTGATTCAGCAGCTCAATGGCGACCAGCTTGAGCTGCAACGGCTGCAGAATCAGATTTCCAGCGGGCGGCGAATCGCCCTGCCTAGCGAAGATGCCGCCGCGGCCCAGCGAGCACAGACGATTCAGCGCTTGCTGGAGCTGAAATCGCAAGCCAAGGTCAATTCGCAAGCGGCCCAATCGTATCTCGACGCCACCGATGTCGCCTTATCGAACGTGGCCAAGGTGCTAACCGAGGTTCGTTCGGCGGCTCTCGCCGCCTCGACCGACACGGCCAGTAATACAGCTCGCCAGGCAGCCCGGGAGCAGGTGAACCAGGCCATCAACCAGTTGCTGAATACCGCCAACCAGCAGTTTCGCGGCCGCTACCTATTTGCCGGATCGCGGTCCGGCAGCGCGCCGTTCTCTTCCACTGGCGCTGGAGTTCTCTACAGCGGCAACGAGGGCTCACTGGACAGTTTTGTGGATACCGAGTTGGCCTATGCGACGAACGCCGCCGGCAGCGACGTCTTTGGTGCTTTTTCGGCCGAAGTGCAAGGCACGGTGGACCTCAATCCGGCCCTCACCGACGACACACTGATCAGTTCACTGAATGGGGGCGCTGGCCTCTCGCTCGGCAGCATCCAAATCAGCGACGGCACGAACAAATCGATCATCGACCTACGCTCGGCTGCCACGATTGGCGACGTGGCCCGCCTGATCGAAGCGAACCCACCAACGGGACGCACGCTCACGGTCACCCGCACTTCGACAGGCATTAACATTGCCATCGATGCCAGCGGCGGGGGGAATTTGACGATCCGCGATGTGCTCGGCGGCACGACCGCGTCTGAATTGGAGATAGTGACGCCCGCCATCGGCGTGGGTATAAACCCGGTCATCGGCGGCGACCTGAATCCAGGGATTCGCCTGACCACTCGCTTGTCCGAACTGCAAACGGCATTGCCGCTCGATTTGGCTTCTGGTCTGCGCATTCAAAACGGCGACACCACCTACACGATTGACACTTCGACGGCCCAGACGGTGGAAGAGCTGTTGAACGTCATCAATGGCTCCGGAGCCGGTGTCCTCGCACAGATTGCTCCCTCGGGCGATCGGCTGATCGTTCGCTCACGACTGAGCGGCACAGATTTCTCGATTGGCGAAAATGGCGGCACCACCGCGACGCAACTCGGCATCCGCTCGTTTTCTGGCGGCACGTCGCTCAGCGAACTCAATCATGGCAACGGCGTCAACACGATCGCCGGCCCTGATTTTACGATTCACCGCAAGGACGGAACCGACTTAGCGATCGACGTTTCATCGGCCGTCACGATTGAAGATGTGATCGACCTGATCAACAACGATGCGGCCAACCAAGACCCCGCGACGCAGGTGATCGCCCGACTCTCGGCACTGGGCAACGGCATCGAGCTGTTCGACGGCAACACGACCGGGACTGACACGCTTTCGATTACGGCCGCTTTTGGCAGCAACGCGGCGGTGGACCTGGGGCTGATTCCCACTGGCGCAACAACCGCCACCGCGACGGCTGGCGTCAGTGGCGACACGCTGACAGGCACCGATACGAACCCTCAAGAAGTTTCGGGCCTGTTCAACTCGCTCTTGCGCGTGCGCGATGCCCTCGCAAACTTCAACCGCGAAGACCTGAGCCGGGCGCTGGCCTTGCTCGACGAAGATTTCGATCGGGTGACCTTTGCCCGCGGCGACGTAGGGGCCCGCAATCAAGCGATCGACACGATTCAGACTCAGATCGAAGATCAAGTCATTCAGCTCAAGTCGAGCCTGTCGGACGACATCGACACGGATTTGCCCGATGCCATTTCCAGCTTGGCCGCTCGCCAAGCGGCGCTGCAGGCCTCCCTACAGCTCGCCGCCCAAGTCTTCCAAACATCCCTGCTCAATTATTTGTAGGGTGGGACCAGCGAGCTTGCTCGCGCCGGCCCACCATTATCGGCAATTGGTCATTGGTGCTTGGTCATTGCTCATTCTTAAGCCACCGGCTGCGCCTCTTCCACATACAAATCCGCAAACCGCTTCGCCGTCCGCTGCTCCCAGCCGCGTTTGTGATACGCATAGCCAATGATGAGCGGCACGGCGAGCGTCGCCTCGCTAAAGACCATCTGCTCATACGTCGTATCGACCTTGCCCCAGCTCGAGGCTTCCTTCAAGGTCGAGCTGCTCAGCGCTCCGTCGCGCACATCGGCGACCGTCACCTGAATCGCATACTTGTGCATCTCAGGATGCTTGTCCTCTTCCTGAGCCATCAGGATGTCAGCCGAGACGACGATGTCCTGGGCAAAATTCTTCGGCACGCCGCCGCCGAGCATGAACAGGCCCGTCACCGGGTTGTTCAGCTTCACCTGCGTCAGCTCGTAAAAATCCTTGGCGCTGTCAAAACTCGTCTTCGCCTGGCCCCGCCGCTCGTGATAGTGGGCGACGATTCCCAGGCCCGCCGAGCAATCGGAAAATGCCGGACAGAAAATCGGCACGCCGTTTTGATAGGCCGTTTGCACGATCGACTCGGCCTTCGCCGCGCCGTCGTCCAGATAGCGGCCCATCTCTTGAATCAGCTCGCGCGAAGAATACGGCCGCGGCGGCAGTGCGTCGGCCAGTTTCTTCACCGTCTCGTCGCAAATCCGCAGCTCGTCTTCGTCGATCAGCGTGTCGTAAATCCGGTCGATGGCGTGCTCGCGGAGCATCGAATCGTACATGCCGCTTTTGAGCTGCTCGTCGGCGATGTAGTGCCGAAAGCCCAGCGCCTCGAAAAAATCTTGATCGACGATGTTGGCCCCGGTGCTGACGATCGCATCGACCATGTTGCACCGGATCATGTCGATGATGATCTGCTTCAGCCCCGCGCTCATCAGCGAGCCCGCCAGGCACACGATGATCCCGCAATCCTTATCGCGGACCATCATGTCAAAAATCTCAGCCGCCCGCGCCAAATCGCGAGCCGAATACGCCATCGACTTCATCGCATCCACCAGCGGCACCACGTTGTGCCGCTTGATGTCGATGTGCTCGACGGTCGCCTGCAAAAGTTCCTGCTTCGACGGATTCCAGTTCGACATAACCAAATCTCCCTTCGCCAAAATCGGATGCTGCCAACAGCCGTAGGTTATGCTTGAGCATAACAATTTGTGCGCCGCCAGAATCCGAGGCGAGATAGCTTCGTGTACTCCGCGAAGCCACACAGCGGTACTCCGCGCGGGCACTAAGCGGACCCCCCCAGCGGCCGACGGCTGTGCATCTTCAAAAAACGCACCGCCAGAAACTTCGCTGCGAGAACACGAATTCTACAGCGGCCTGCCTGCAAGGGTAGGGGCGCTCCACCATCTACCTCCCCCAGCCGGGACCAAACTTGGTCCCGGAGCGTTGCGGCGTCTCATCCATCAGCCAAAAAGCTGACTCCCTCCGCTGCCCATCCTATAATCGCACCCAACATCCTGAACGACGAAAAACACCACCAGTGCGGGAGCTGCGCAGCCGTGATACGAGGACCGCATCGCATTCTGGCCGTGCTGGTTGCGCTCATCGTCTGCGGCTGGCTGCTCATCGCCCTGGTTCCGCATCCGCGGGGACCAGACTCGATTTTAGGAACGCTCACCATTGCGGCTATGCTCGGCACCATGTTCGGACAGGTATCGCTCGCCGCGGCGTGGTGCGCTTTAGGACCGTTCGCCTTGATTCAGCGATTGCCCCTTTCATTTGCCTGGATTGCGGCGATTGTGCTGTCGTTCGGCTGCAATATCGCCCGAGACTCAAACTCCGGTGGACTGGCGGTGCTAATTCTCTATGCAATCGCATTTGTCGGGCAGTGGCTTCTTGTGCAGATGCCGATTTGGCTCCTCACGGCTCGCTATGGCCTGCGGATTGTTGGCGCGAATTACCAACCGGCTAATCGAGAACTACGCGACCAACAGTACGGCATCCGCCAAGTCATGATCTTGACAGCGCTCGTGGCGGTGGTGCTTGGAGCCGGAAGAACACTTCTCGGTGGACTAAGATCCGATCAGCCGTTTCTCGATTGGAAAGTGATAATGTTCTTCGGTTTTTTCGCTCTCGCGAATGCCACGATCGCATTTCCGCTCATCGACGTTGCTCTCACTGGGCGAAATCTTCCGCAAGCAATTGTCGGCGCGCTATCGCTGGTTGCCGCGGCCACACTCGTTGAGCTATTGCTTTTTCCTTGGCTAAGTCCTTTTGGAACCTCAGGCGCTGAAGGTATCTTGGTCGCCATGAATGCCGTCCAGTGTCTGTGGATTCTGACGGTACTGTTCCTCTTGCGGGCCGCCGGCTTCCGCCTTGAATCGCGTCACGCAGCAGTGCCCGCTAGCAGCGAAAACTGACGCGACTTCTCATCCCGCGAATTTTCGCTAGTTTTTCTAGGGCTGGCCAAAGTTCCTGCGTGCCCGGGCCGATAATTGACCGTGACGATTGCACGGGTTGTAGCGCCAGTACCGTGTGTAAGGCCGCTAGCAGGCCGATTGTTACTAACGACTGCACGAGGATTTGCCATGAAGACCACGAACCTCCCCGGCTTGCGAAACACCGTCTGCGGCGTTGCCTTGGGGCTGGCCATCCTCGCGTCCACCGGCTGCCAGGGCGTCTATAACGGCCAAACGCTCCCCAGCCCCTGGTACATCGGCGACGACATCCAATACTTCCCGCCCGGCCCCGAGTTCAAGCTCAGCCGCGAAGCCGCCGCCATGAAGGCCTACAAAGCCGACATCGAAGCCCAACAAGCCGGCCAGTAGTAGGTTCTGCCCGCCGGGCGGAACCTGGAGTTACGAATAGACATCGCCTCAGTCCGTAGGGTGGGACCAGCGAGCTTGCGAGCGCCGGCCCACCATCACCCTCTCCACGCGAACCTCGCGTCTCCTGCCGGGCGGTCTGATTTCTAAGCCGCTTTCTGCTTCCTCAAAAATTTTCTTGCATTGCCTGCCGAAGCGCGGATAATAACCAGCGTGGGATGCATCCTCCACACGGTTTCGCACTTCAGGTCATCATTTTGACAGGAGGGGCTTCATGCTTGATCCACCGGATCGGCAAATTTGAGGCGGCCGTCGTGTCTTTCGCCACTATGCCTTTCGCAGCAGTGGCCTTCTTCCGCGGCGTGCTCGGCCTCCAGACCAGCGTCGTTTTAGAAACTCATAAACTCCAACCCCGCCCGCCTCAGCCACTTCCGGCCGATGCGGGCGGTTGTTTTTTGGTTCACTGATGTTTTTGCGGCTCAGGCCTAACCGACCGCGCCGCTGGATAGGACTCACCGTGGTAGGTAGTGGAAAAGGGAGCAGCACCGACTGACGACTTCCGACCTTGGCGACATGTTCAAAGCCCGGTCAGGACTAATCAGTGTTTCACAATGCTGAAGATACCAACTCGAAACATAAGTGAGGAATTTGGCGCAAGTCGTCACAAAACAGAAGTCCCTCGCTCACGCTTCGGGTTAGTGTGTTTACCCAGCTTGGACCACTGAGTGGCCCTGAAATGCCCGGGAGACCAAGTTGACTCGACCTAACCCAGGCACGACGATGTTAATCTCATTTGCCCTTGCACCTTCTCTCGCGAAAGTACACGCGACCAATGCTTCCGTCGGGTACTCAGCTTGGTCGGTACGAGATCACCGCCCAATTAGGCGCGGGAGGGATGGGCGAAGTTTATCGCGCGACCGACTCGCGGCTCGATCGCCAGGTCGCGATCAAAGTGTTACCGCCGCAGTTCGTTCAGGACCAGGCCCGGCTGGCGCGCTTCGAGCGCGAGGCGAAGGTGGTAGCGGCGCTGTCTCATCCAAACATCCTTGGCATTCATGATTTTGGGACCGAGCAGGGGCAAACGTTCGCCGTGATGGAATTGCTGGAAGGGGAGACACTCCGCCAACGAATTAATAGTGGGGCCATTCCGTGGCGCCAAGCGGCCGAGATTGGCGTGGCCATTGCCAACGGCCTGACGGCCGCACACGCCAAAGGGATTATTCACCGCGACCTGAAGCCGGAAAACATCTTCGTGACCGCCGACGGGCGCATCAAGATTCTCGACTTCGGCCTGGCACGGATCGAGTCGTCGGCACCCGCGTCGGGTGACAGCCCGACCGGAACGTTCCATCCGGGACAAACCGAAGAGGGCATGATTCTTGGTACGGTTGGCTACATGTCGCCCGAGCAAGTCCGCGGCCACCAGGCAAACGCGAAGAGCGATATCTTTTCGCTAGGCTGCTTGCTCTACGAGATGGTGAGCGGGAAACGGGCGTTCGGGCGGCCGTCAGCCGTCGAATCGATGGCGGCTATTCTCCATGACGAGCCGCCGGAACTGGCAAACGTGGGCACGAAAGCCCCGCCAGATATGGTGCGGTCAATCCGGCATTGTTTGGAGAAGAACCCAGCGGCGCGATTTCAGTCGGCCCATGACTTGGCCTTTGCACTGCGGGCGATTCAGCCGGACTCCCAGGTAAAGACAAGCAGCATTCCGAAGAGTGTTTTGTGGGGGGTGGGAGTGTTGTCGCTGGTGTTCGTAGCGGCACTAGCCCTGTGGTTCAATAGTCGTCGTCCAGCATCCGTTGGAGACAGGGCCTTTGAGTCGGTCGCGGTTCTACCCTTTGAAAACGCCACGGGAGATCCGAAGACCGAACCGATCAGCGATGGCATTGCCGATCACCTCAGCATCAACCTGTCGCAGTTGCGTGATCGTGATTTCAAGGTCACGCCGTTTACTTCCGCGTCTCGTTTCCGCGGGCCAAATCTCGATCTTAAAGCAGCCGGGAGCGCCTTGGGAGTGCAAGCGCTGGTAACGGGCAAACTGTACCAGGAGGGGGAGAGCCTTTCGATCAACGTGGCCCTCTCGGACGCCCGGACTGACGACTTGATTTGGGGCCAGCAATTCCGCGGGAAGCGCAGCGAGATTCTGGCCCTGCAGGATGAGATCGCCAAGGGCCTTGTCGCCCATCTCGGCTTGCGGCTGAGCGACGCCGACGAACGACGCCTACTCAAGCGCCATACGGAGAACCCGAGAGCTTATGTGCTCTATCAAGAGGGAATGTACAATTGGCACAAATTCACTGAGGAATCAACCCGCACCGCCATTGACTGCTTTCAGCGGGCCATCACGATCGATCCACAATTTGCCCTGGCTTATGAGGGATTAGGCAGGTGCTTTGGCCTTCAGTCGCCGCCCAAGGAATCGTGCCCCAAAGCGAAGGAAGCCTATGAGCAAGCCCTGAAGCTCGATGGTTCGCTGGCCGAAGCTCACGCTGGCATGGGCAACTTCTTGATGTCCTACGATCACAACTGGCCGGCGGCGGAGATCGCTCTCAAGGAAGCTCTGCGGCTTAACCCGCGATTGGCGGATGCCCATCACCTCTACGGCTTTTACCTGGCGGCGAAGGGCCAGACCACGCTGGCCGTCGCCGAGTTGAAAATCGCCAAAGAGCTTGATCCGCAGACTCCAATCAGGTGTGCTGCTCTGGCACAAGTCCATTTCTCGAATCACCAATACGACCAGCAACTGGCCGAATCGCGAAAAACATTGGAGCTCGCGCCGGATTTTCCCTTGGCTTATCTAGGGATGGGCGAAGCTTATGCGTTCCAAGGATTGTATGAGCAAGCCGTCCTAGCGTTTCGAAAGCAATTAACACTCGACAAGCAGAACACGGCGGCATTCGGCATGCTTGGATATACCTACGCACGATGGGGAAAAAGGGCGGAAGCCGAAAAGATACTTGAGGAGATCAAAGACCTATCCGAGAAGCAGTATTTCTCTGGATTCGAGCGGGCCAGGATTTATGCCGGCTTGGGCGAAATCGACCAAGCCTTTGATTGGCTCGAGAAGGCCTACGAAGAGCGCGACTGGGGGATAGCCTGGCTTAAAGTTGATCCGACACTGGACAGTCTCCGGTCGGACAAGCGGTTTAGCGATCTGCTGCGGCGAGTAGGGTTGGCCGAAAAGGTTGCCGAGCGCGGTCAAGACATCCAATCGGTCGCGGTCTTGCCGCTGGAGAACGTGGGAGGCGATCCGAAGTCGGAATTCCTTAGCGATGGCCTGGCCGACCAGATCATCAACAGTCTGTTGCAAGTCCGCCGTCAGAATCTCAAGGTCCGGCCGTTCACTTCGGTCGCTCGCTACAAGTTGCAGAAGCCTGACCTGAGAACCATAGCCCGCGACCTGAACGTGCAGACCCTGGTTACCGGATCGCTGCGGCAGCAGGGAGACGATCTCTCGATTGGCATCGAGCTGGTGGACGCGCGAGAGGACAACGTCCTATGGAGCAATCGCTACCCGGGAAAACTCAGCGACATTCTCAATCTGCAGGACCAGATCGCTCGCGACGTCGCCGCCAACCTGCACCTGCAATTGACTGGCGCGGAGGAGAAGCTGCTCACCAAGCGGCAAACTGAGAACCCTGGCACCTACTTGCTCTTCACCGAAGGCAAATTTCACTTCAACAAGTTC
>JANNTN010000274.1:0-11377 GCA_031394445.1 Anatilimnocola sp. | reverse complement strand
GCTCCCGCACCGACCTCACGCGCGACCTCGATCAATTTCGCCAACAGGTCGCCACGGGCGATAAAACAACCCAAGAGCGAATCGATCGCGTCTTTGCCGACGCTCAGAAATTGCTCCTGCTCAAGCCACTCAGCGATGACTTGCTCGCGCAGCTCATGCGCGAAGTCGCCGCCGCCCGCCCCGGCAGCGAGTAGCCCCGCGGTCTCTTGCCGTGACCGGCCACCCCGCTTCGTGCGACCGTGCATTTCCTGACGATTCGCATTACCACCGTGTTTGTCCGGCGGTATAACAGGGCAACAATCCTCTAACTTTCTCCTTGGTTTCCCATGGTTGCCTCATCTCTCCGCTGCCTGCTCTGCGTTTCACTCCTGCTGACCACCGCAGCGTCCTCGGCGTCAGCCGCGTTTCCGCGGCGTCGCCACCGCGCCCCGGCACAACCCGCCCCTCTTCCCACCCGACCCATGCGATTGACCTATCCCGCCTCGCGAAAAATCGACCACACGGACGAGTATCACGGCGCGAAGGTCGCCGATCCTTATCGCTGGCTGGAAGATCTCGACAGCGAAGAAACCCGCGGCTGGGTCGAGGCTCAGAACAAAGTCACGTTCGATTGGCTGGCCCATGTGCCCGCTCGCGAAACGCTGCGCAAACGGCTGACGGCACTGTGGAACTACGAGCGGTACGGCCTGCCCCACGAAAAAGCCGGCCGATATTTCTACTCCCACAACAACGGCCTGCAAAACCAAAGCGCCGTTTATGTCGTCGATCGGCTCGATAGCCAGCCGCGGCTACTGATCGATCCGAACACGCAAAGCGCCGATGGCACGGTGGCGTTGACCAATTGGGTCGTCAGCGAAGACGGCAAGCTGCTCGCCTATGGCCTGGCCGGCGCGGGCTCCGACTGGCAAGAATGGCACGTCCTCGATGTCGATTCCGGCAGGAAACTGCCCGACCACATCAAATGGATCAAATTCTCTCGCGTCGCCTGGACTCCCGACGGCCGCGGCTTTTACTACAGCCGCTACGACGAGCCGCCGCCGGGCCAAACCTATACCCAAGCCAACTATTATCAAAAGCTCTACTACCACCGGCTGGGCGAATCGCAGGATAAAGACACGCTCATCTACAATCGCGACGACGAAAAAGAATGGGGCTTCGACGGCGACGTAACCGACGACGGGCGATATCTCATCATTTCGATTTGGCGCGGAACTGAGCCGAAAAACCAGGTATTTTACAAGGATTTGCAGCAGCCCGACGCCCCCGTCGTTGAATTACTCAAGGGCTTCGATGCCGAGTACGACTTTGTCGATAACGACGGGACGCTGTTTTGGTTTGTCACCGACCGTGATGCTCCGCTGCGGCGCATGATGGCCATCGACATCAACAAACCCGCGCCCGCCAACTGGCATTCGCTCATTCCCGAGTCCAAGGACACGTTGGAAGGGGCCTCGACGATCGGCGGGCACTTCGTGCTCCGCTATTTGCACGACGCCACGAGCGCTATCCGCGTTTATGATCTCGCCGGCAAGCACGTCCGCGATGTAACGCTACCCGGGCTGGGATCGACCAACGGGTTCGCCGGTCGCCGCGACAAAGCCGAGACTTTTTACACCTTCACCAGCTTTACCGGCCCCGGATCGATCTATCGCTACGACATGAAGTCCGGACAAAGCACGATTTTTCGCCAGCCAAAGATGGCATTCGACGAAAAGCAGTTTGAGACCCGCCAGGTGTTCCTGCCCAGCCAGGACGGCACCCGCGTCCCGCTCATGATCGTCGGCAAAAAAGGCTGGAAGCTGGACGGCACCAACCCCACGATTCTCTACGGCTACGGCGGCTTTAATATCTCGCAAACGCCCAATTTTTCCGTCAGCACGATCGCCTGGCTGGAAATGGGCGGGCTGTATGCCGTGGCAAATCTTCGCGGCGGTGGCGAATATGGCCGGGACTGGCACGAGGCCGGCATGATGGGCAATAAACAGAACGTGTTCGACGATTTTTTAGCGTCCGCCCAGTGGCTAATCGACAACAAATACACTTCGCCAGAGAAACTCGCCATTCGCGGCGGATCCAACGGCGGCCTGCTTGTCGGCGCGGCGATGACGCAGCGGCCCGACCTTTTTGCCGCAGCCGTGCCCGCGGTCGGCGTCATGGATATGCTTCGCTTTCACAAATTCACCATCGGCTGGGCCTGGGTCAATGAATATGGCTCGTCCGACGACGCCACGCAGTTCAAGAACCTGCTGAAATACTCCCCGCTGCACAACCTCAAGCCCGGCACGAAGTATCCCGCCACGCTGATCACCACGGGCGACCACGACGACCGCGTCGTTCCTGCCCATAGCTTCAAGTTCGCCGCCGCATTACAAGCCGCGCATACCGGCGAAAAACCGGCCCTCATCCGCATCGAAACCCGCGCGGGCCACGGCGCCGGCACTCCCACTACCAAGCTGATCGAAACCGCCGCTGATGTGCTGGCATTTCTCGTCGCGACCTTGCAAGTGAAGCAATGATGCGGCAGGCAAATCCTATGCAACTGCCGCGCGGCGTTTTTCGACCGCGCTTTTGATTCGCTCGAAGACTTCGTCCGGCGATCCCATCGCATCGACCACGGACAGAATGCCATTGAAGCGATAGTAGTCGAGTAAGGGCGCGGTTTGCTGCCGATAAACTTCCATCCGATGAGAGATGGTCTGCGGATTGTCGTCGATTCGCCGTTCGGCGGTGGCCCGCTTGAGCATCCGCGTGATCAACTCATCCTCATTGGCCCGCAGCTCCAGGGCCAAATCGAGCGGAGTGCTTCGCTTGGCCAACGATTCGTCCAGCGACCGGGCCTGCGCCAAGGTGCGGGGAAAGCCGTCAAACATGCAGCCCGCGTGGTATTGCGGCTCTTCCAGCTTCTCGGCCACCATCGCCAGCACCACCGGATCGGGAACCAGCCGGCCGTGGTCCATATATTGGGCAGACAAATGCCCGAGCGAAGTCTTCTGCGCTTTGGCTTCCCGCAACAGCTCGCCGGTGGAAAGATGCGGGATGCGCAGATATTCAAGCAGCCGCTTCGATTGCGTCCCTTTGCCTGCCCCCGGTGGACCGATGAAAACAATCAGCATGTTCGGCTGCCAGTTGTCCAGTTGTCAGTTGTTTCATTGCCACTGACCACTGGCCACTGACAACTGACTGCTTCCCTACGGTTCCAACAATCCGCGATAGTCCCGCATGACCAGGTGGCTGTCGATCTTTTGGATCAGATCAAAAGCCACGCTAACCGCAATTAGCAGGCCAGTTCCGCCGAAAAAACTGGCGAGGTTTGGCTTGACGTTCATCGATGCGGAAATCACAGTCGGCACGATGGCCACCACGGCCAAAAACGCCGCACCGACATACGTGATGCGGACCATCACCTTCTCCAAGTATTCCGCCGTTCGCCGGCCTGGCCGATAGCCAGGTATGAACGTGCCAAAATCCTTCAAATTCTCCGAAATCTCTTTCGGGTTGAACGTGATGGCCATCCAGAAATAGCTGAAGAAATAGATCAAGGCAATGTAGCAAAGGTTGTAGATCAACGAGTTGCCACGAGTGAACACGCCGGCAATGTTGTTGAACACCGCGGCCCACCAATGGCTCGCCGTTCCTGGCTCGGTCGCGCCCATCAGACCCATGAGCCCACTAAAAATCAGCGACGGCAGCATCAGCAAGCTACTGGCGAAAATGATCGGCATGACGCCCGACTGGTTTAGCCGCAGCGGCAAGTATTGGCGATTGCCGCCATACACCCGCCGCCCGCGAACATGCTTGGCACTCTGCGTGGGAATTTGTCGTTGGCCAAGCTGCATAAACACGACGCCAGCCACGACAACCACAAATAGCACAACCAGAATGATCAAGTGCTCCACCCCCATGCTCTGGCCGCCGCCTAGCTTCCAGCCGGCCTTGTTGATGTCAGCAAACAACTCGATTAACGCTTGGGGCATTTGTGCCAGGATGCCGGCCATGATGAGCAAGCTGATGCCGTTGCCGATCCCAAACTCGTCGATCTGCTCACCGATCCACATCACGAACATGGTGCCCGCCGTCATCATCAGCAGCATGGTGATAAACCACATCGGATGCAGGGCCCCAGTCGCCGTTTGAAAATCGGGGGCGATTCGCGACACGTTGCCGTCGGCGCGGGCCATGCTACTTAGATAAATCCACCCTTGCACGATGCACATAATCACCGTTAAGTAGCGGGTGTATTCGTTGATCTTCTTGCGGCCCGTTTCACCCTCTTTTCGCAAGTCTTCCAGCGGCTTATACACGCTGCCCAAAAGCTGCAAAATGATCGAAGCCGAGATATACGGCATGATCCCCAGGCCAAAGATCGTGATTCGACGCAAGTCCGCCGCGCTGAGTTGCGACACCGTTTCCAGCATCTTGAACAGCCCGCCCTGGTTGGACATTTGCCGAATGGCTTCCTGATCCACCACGGGCAGCGGAATCTGATAGCCGACACGAAACACGGCCAGCAAAAGCAACGTGAAAATAATCTTCTGGCGAAGCTCGGGAATCGTGAAGATCGCCCGGAATTTTTCCCACATATAAGTGTCTTTGCCCGTCCTGGAGAATTCACGGAAACAAGAAATGCCGCACGAGGTAACAACCCCTCACGGGCGTTAAACTCCCTGCGTTGTTCGCCAGATTACCAAAACCGCCGGGACAGGGCCATGCGGGTTTCGAGCGAGAAGCAGCACAAATAGCCCCAAATTTGAATGTTGAGCTGGTCTTGAGCTATTTGACCTCGGCCAATGGACCCGAGGCCTCGGCCACCCGCACCGCAACACTGTGACTGGCCTAACCTACTTCGCAGCCGCGGCCTTCTTCTTGGCCCGCTTTTTGGCCGCAACCGTGGTTCGACCGGGAACGATCGTTACCGTGCCGCCGGCCTTTTCGATCTTTTCCTTGGCCGAAGCACTGAAGCGATGGGCCGATACGCTCAATTTCTTGGTCAATTCGCCGTCGCCCAACACTTTGAGCAGGTCGAACTGCTTCTTGAGAATTCCGGCTTCCCGCAGCGATTGGGGCGTAATCGCCTCGCCCGCTTGGAACAGCTCTTCCAGATCACCGACGTTGATTTCCGCCACCGTTAAAGCCCAGGAATTCGTAAACCCGCGCTTTGGCACGCGCCGGACCAGGGGCGAACCACCGCCTTGAAAAATCGGCAGGGCCTTATAGCCCGAGCGGGCGAATTGGCCCTTATGACCGCGGCCGGCGGTCTTGCCTTGGCCGCTGCCAATGCCGCGGCCCTTGCGGTTCGGCCGCTTGTGCTTGTGAATGCCCTGGTTAATTTCGTGAAGACTCATTGTAGGGTGGGCTCTGCCCACCTCCCTATTCGATAGTTTCCATTGGCGGGCCAAACCCACCCCAAGCCCTAGGCCAGTGTGATGCCGCGAAGGCGTTCGACGTCTTGCTGGGTACGCATTTTCTGGAGCGCGGCAATCGTCGCCTTAACGACGGTGATTTGGTTGCCGGTGTTGAAGCTCTTGGTAATTACATTCTTGATGCCAGCCGCTTCGCACACCGCACGCACGGCGGAGCCAGCAATCACACCGGTGCCCGCATCGGCCGGCATCAGCATCACGTCGGCCGAACCATACTTGGCTCGCGAATAGTGTGGGATCGTGTCTGCCCCGACCAGCGGTATGGAAACCATGTTGCGATTGGCTTGCTTCTGCGCTTTTTCCACGGCGGGAGGCACTTCGTTGGCCTTGCCATATCCCCAACCAACCTTGCCCTTGCCATCGCCCACGACGACCAGAGCGGCAAAGCTGAACCGCCGGCCACCTTTGACCACGGCGGCGCACCGCTTGATCTGAACCGTCTTGTCGATGTATTCGCTACGATTTTCCGTGGCCATGGCTTTAATTCTTTAGCTCTTTCTTATTTCCAATTTCGCAACTCTCGTTCTCAAACTCTGCTGCACCGCACGGCTTAAAAACTCAACCCCGCCTCGCGGGCCGCATCCGCCAGGGCTGCTACCCGTCCATGATAACGATAATGTCCGCGATCGAACGCCACCTGCTTGATTCCCGCGGCGACAGCTCGCTCGGCCAGCAACTTACCAATCGCCTGGGCCGCATTCTTGTTGCCGCCATAGGCCACCGACTCGCGCACGTCCTTGTCCTTCGTTCCTACCGCTAACAGCGTTTTGCCGCTGGCGTCATCAATGATCTGACAAGCCAGGTTGCGATGACTGCGAAACACAGTCAAGCGCGGACGCGCGGCCGATCCACGAGTACGCTTCCGCACGCGGTACTGCCGCCGTTGGCGTTGACCACCTAAGTATTTGTTCTTATTCATGATTTACTATCCTTGCTGCATTTATCCGTTTAGGACAAGATCATCCGAAATAGGACAATCAACAGCATTTCAAAGGACGAATGACGAAACACGAATGACCAAAAAGCGTAAAGGCATCTTCATTGGTCATTCCGATTTCGTCATTCGTTATTTGGCATTCATTAATGAGGTTACTTCGTCGCCGCTTTACCCGGCTTGATCTTCACAAACTCACCCTGATAGCGAATGCCCTTGCCCTTATAAGGCTCCGGCTTACGCAGCGAACGCAATTCAGCCGCGAATTGACCGACTTGCTGCTTATTGGGGCCTTGAATGATCACATGGGTGGCGTCGGGGCAAGTCACGGTCAGTCCAACTGGAATTTCCCGCACCAGTTCGTTCGCCAGACCGACACGCAGGCTAATCGCCTTGCCTTTGATCGCAGCTTGGTAACCGACGCCGATGATCTCCAGCTTCTTTTCGTAGCCGTTGGCCGCGCCCTCGACCATATTTTTCACTAGCGCCCAAGTCAGGCCTTGAAAGGCCCGCGCGAGACGCTCGTCGTTCACGCGATCGACGATCACCAGCTTCTTGGCGTCATCGAACTTCACGGTCACTTCGCGGCGATGCTCCCACTGCAGCTTGCCCTTGGGGCCTTCCACATTGACGGTGCAGCCATTCACGGCGAATTTCACACTCGCCGGAACAGGAATCGGTTTTTTGCCTAAGCGTGACATGACTGCATTCGGGGTTCAGGGTTCAGGGGGCGGGGTTTGGTCACCACCAACCACTCACTTATTCACCACTCGCTCCACTAGTAAATCTCGCACAACACTTCGCCGCCGATGTTCTTCTGCCGGGCTTCGCGATCGCTAAAAATGCCGCTCGAAGTGCTCACGATCGTGATACCCATGCCGCCCAGCACCGGCCGCATATCTTTGGCCTTGCGATATACCCGGCGGCCTGGCGTGCTGACTCGCTTGATGTGTTGAATCACGTCTTCGCCGTTAGCACCATACTTCAACTCTAACCGCAACTGGCTGGCCGGATCTCCCTCGACCTCCTGCCAATCCCAGATGTAGCCTTCGCGCTTCAGCACTTCGGCCAGCCCGCGCTTCAGCTTCGACGATGGAACATCGACATGCGGACGCTTCACCCCAACGGCGTTGCGAATCCGGGTCAACATGTCGGCAATTGGGTCAGTGAGCATATGCGGCGCTTATCCAGTTACAACTGGTCCCGAAACAATTTATCTGGTGACAACTTATCTGGTGACAACTTGTCCCGTTACAACTATTTCCGTTCCAACCTATTCCAAAAAACGAGTCCGGTGATTTCCCTATCGCTGGACAACAACTCCACTACCAAAATCCGATACCGAAAAATCCCTTACCAACTGGCCTTCCGCACACCTGGGATCAAGCCTTGGTCGGCCAACTTCCGAAAACAAATCCGGCAAATGCCAAACTTACGATATACGGCCCGCGGACGGCCACATATCTGACACCGTCGCTTCAAGCGCGTCGCAAACTTCGGCGTCAGCTTCTTTTTGGCTAATTTAGATTTACTGGCCACAAATCGGTCTCAACTATTTGATTTGATTCTTGGTTAAAGTCTGGTTGCCTGTTCTCAGTCAAACTCTGGCGAATGTCCTGCCAGCGGCGACTGAAAGTGACGATGGCTACTACTTCTTCGCTGTCTTGACTTCCTCAGCCTGGAACGGCATTCCCATTTGCGTCAACAGTTCGCGAGACTCGTCGTCGGTCGCGTTCCTGATCACAAATGTGATGTTCATTCCCTGCACCCGGGTAAATTTATCCGGGTTGAGCTCTGGAAAAACCAACTGCTCCGACAGGCCCAGGCTATAGCTGCCGTTGCCGTCGAACGCCTTGGAGCTGATTCCACGAAAGTCGCGCACGCGGGGCAAAGCCAGCGAAATCAGCCGGTCCATAAACTCGTACATCTTGCGGCCACGCAGCGTTACCTTGCAGCCAATCTGCATATTCTCACGCAACTTGAAGGCCGAGATGGCTTTGCGGGAGAGCGTGATGATCGGCTTTTGGCCGGTGATCAGGCCCATCGCTTCCGCCGCCGTCTCCAAATGCTTCTTCTCTTGTGTCGCGGCCCCGACACCCATGTTCACAACGATCTTTTCCAACCGCGGCAGCGCCAGCTTGTTCTTGCCGCCGAATTTTTCGGACAGCGTGGGCAGCACAGTTTGGAAATATTTTTCTTGCAGGCGTGGAGTCGGCCCGGGACCAGAGGACTCTCCGTCTTCGCCCTTCTTCTTTTTCTCGCCCTTGACTGGCTTTTCGCCCTTCGGTGCCTTGGCGGGCTTATCACCCTTCGGCGACTTATCACCCTTCGGCGACTTGTCCACCTTTTCGCCCCGGGGAGCTTTCGCCCCCTTGCCCGGCTTGTCTTTTTCAGATTTCGATTCTTTGGCCATGGCCAAACGCCCTTCGTATCTCAATGACGGGGATCAGCCCATCGTCTTAATTGTCGTTGTCTGTGATGTATGCGTGACTTATTTCTGCTTCGACCGCGAAACTTCACCCATTCCGGTGCCGCATTTTTTGCAAAAGCGCTCTTTGCTGCCGTCCTTGGTCGCTCGCGCGCCTGTCTTCACGCCTTTGGCACACCGAACGCAAATCAGCAGCACATTGCTAATCTGCAACGGCATCTCCTTCGACAACCGGCCACCCTGCGGGTTCCGTTGGCTGCGGCGAACATGCTTATAGACGCGGTTGACGCCCTCCACGACCAGCCGGCCGTCCCGCCGATCGATCGACAGCACCTTGCCGCGCTGTCCCTTGTCGTCTCCCACCATCACTTCGACGGTATCGTTGGTCTTAATATGCATCGTTCAATTCCAGCTCTGACTTCTGATCTCTGACTTCCGACCTCAAACTACACCACTTCGCTCGCCAAGCTCACGATCTTCATGAATCTGGTATCGCGGAGCTCGCGGGCCACGGCACCAAAAATACGCGTGCCACGCGGATTGTTATCCGCGTCAATCAGCACGACGGCATTCGCGTCAAACTTGACGTAGCTGCCGTCTTTGCGCCGCGTGGGGCTCTTGGTTCGCACCACGACCGCTCGCACCACGGCCTTCTTCTTAATTTCGCTTCCGGCAATCACCGATTTGACGCTGCAAATAATGACGTCGCCAATGCCCGCCGAGCGGCGCTTGCTGCCACCGAGCACCTTGATGCACATTACTTCTTTCGCGCCGGTGTTATCCGCAACCGCCATGCGTGTTTCTTGTTGAATCATTGTTGCTATCCTTCAAGTGACCAATCACAAGTGACTTGCTATTCGTTATTGGTCACTTGTCATTTATCACTTGTCACTTGCCGCTGTTGTTTCGCCAGCGGTGTCAACCGCGACAATATCCACGCCAGCTTGCCTCGCCTTGGCCACCACTCGCTTCAGCGTCCACCGCTTCAGCTTGGAAATGGGCGCAGACTCTTCAATCTCGACCGTGTCGCCGTTGTGCGAAACATTCGCTTCGTCGTGGGCATAGCACACCGTCCGGCGGCGCATGATCTTGCCATACATCGGATGTCGCACCAGCCGCGGAACCTCTACGCGCCGCGTCTGCGTCGCTTTGTCCCGCGTCACCACTCCCGTTAATATTCGCTTCGGCATTGTTTTGCTTCTTCGTTGTCTGTATTGCTCGCGGTTTCGCGTGTTCTACGTTGCTGCCGTCGCCTTCCGGCTCCGCTCTCCCTGCACCGTCTTAATCTGGGCGATCATCTTTCGATGCCGCCGCAATTCACTCGGCGCATCCAGCCGCTCGGTCTGCGCTTGCATCCGCAAGCGAAACAAGTTGTGCTGGGTCTCTTTGAGCGTCAGCCCTAGCTGCTCGTCGCTCATCTCTCGCAATTCGTTCGTCTTCATAACTTCAAACCTCTGGCTTCCGACTCCCGACCCCTGACCTCCGACTCTTGCCGTTAAGCCGGCCGCCTTTTCACCATCCGCACTCGAACCGGCATCTTGTGAGCGAGCCGGGCAAAGCACATCTTTGCCTGCTGCTCGGTCACACCGCCCAGCTCGAACATAACCGTGCCTTCCTTGACCACTGCTACCCAGTGCTCCGGCTCGCCTTTGCCGGTACCCATGCGGGTTTCCAGCGGGCGGGCAGTCGTCGATTTATGCGGAAACATGCGGATGTACAAACGCCCTTCGCCGCGGACGTATTGCTGTGCAGCAATACGCCCCGACTCAATCGTCTGCGCCTTGATCCATCCACCTTGTGTTGCCTGAAGTCCAAAATCGCCAAACACGACGCGGTTGCCCCGCTGGGCTTTACCTTTTATACGTCCTCTTTGGCTTTTTCGGTGCTTCACTCGCTTGGGCATCAACGCCATTGGCGGCATCTCCCTCGTACGTACCTTGGTTCACCCACACTTGCACACCCAAGTTGCCCTGAGCGGTCCACGCTTCGGTAAAGCCGTAATCGATCTTTGCCCGTAGCGTGGAAAGCGGCAGCGAGCCGGCCGTAGCCTTCTCACACCGCGCCATTTCCGAGCCGCCGAGGCGGCCCGACAGTTGTATTTTGATTCCTTTGGCACCGGCATCCATCGTGGTTTCAATCGCTCGCTTCATCGTGCGGCGAAAACTCGACCGCTTCGCCAATTGCTGAGCGATATCTTCCGCCACAAGCTGAGCCATGATCTCAGGCCTAGCAATCTCCTCGATCTTCAAATTCACGCGGCGGCCTGTCAGGTTCTGCAACTCTTCTTGCAAAATCTCGACGTCCTGCCCCTTCTTCCCGATAATCAAACCCGGCCGCGCGACGTACAAAACAATCTTCACTTCGTCCCGCGTCCGCTCAATCTCAATTCGATCAATTCCAGCCTGCGAGTAGTTCTTCTTCGGATGCTTCTTGATGAATTTCCGAATCTTGAAATCCTCCATCAGCAGGCCGGCGAATTCCTACTTCGAGGCATACCAACGGCTCTTGTGCGGAATCATGATTCCGGTACGGAAACCGACTGGATGAACTTTTTGACCCACAGCAAACCTCGTTTGATTCAAATCGCGTTGTCTA
>JANNTN010000233.1:0-17714 GCA_031394445.1 Anatilimnocola sp. | reverse complement strand
GGTTCCGGGTGGCGCGGTCATCATGCAATCCACTTTCAATAACCCCCAAGACGTGTGGGAGCGGATTCCGGCGCACCACAAGAAGTTCGTCCGCGAACAGAAGATTCACGTCTATTTCGCCGACATGGTGCAAATCGCCCGTGATGTGGCCTCGGTGGCCGATCTGCAGATGCGCATGCAGGGCATCGTGCTGCTCGGCGCTTTTTTACGGCTGACGCCCTACGCCAAGCGGAGCGGCATGACCGACGACCAGGTTTATGCCGGCGTCGAGAAAGCGATTCGCAAATATTTTGGCAAGCGCGGTGACCGCGTCGTGCAAGACAACATGACGTGCATCAAACGCGGTTACCAAGAGACGCAGGAAGTTTCGCAGGAACTTATTCAGGCATAGTTTCCGGTCGACAAGTTTCCGTTCGACAAGCTCAACAACAATCTCTCAGCGAACGAGATACGTTTTATGACTGCAGCGACCGAAAAACTCCCGTCTTTGAACGAAGCCAGCGAGCGCGATCCGTACAACAACAACAGCTACGGCACTCTCGTCGATAGCGAATACAAGCTGGTCACGCTGCCGATTCTGGATGTGCGTGATTTCAACGAGCGGATCATTCGCGGTTATGAAGAAGGCTATGCCGAGAAAAAGTTGCCGGCGGATTTGTCCACGGCTCGCTCGTTGATTCCGGCGGGAACGGCGACGCTCCGCGATTTCAGCTATATCTCGCCGGATATCCCGGAATACATCCAAGAGAATTGCACCGGCTGCATGGATTGCGTGACGCTCTGCCCGGATACGGCCATCCTGGGCAAAGTGGTAAGTGAGAGCGACTGGAAAAAGAAGATGGACGCGATTCAGGATCCGGCAGATCGCGAGATGTTCGCCAAGCAATGGTCGAAGACCCGCAAATATTACGAGGGTCCGGCCAAAAAGCAGGGCGAAGGGGGCATGTTCAACATCATGATCGACCCCAGCAAGTGCAAAGGCTGCGCGGAATGTGTGACGGTGTGCGACGATCTGGCCCTGAAGATGATTCCCAAGACCGAGCAGGTGATGACGGATGTGCGCAAAAGCCACCGCATGTTCAAAAACTTTGGCCCGTCCGACAAGCGTTATGTCAGCGACAGTCTGCTCATCGACATGATGCTGCACGAGAAAACGCATATCTATACGGGCGGCGCTGGCTCGTGTGCCGGCTGCGGCGAAGGGACAGCGCTGCGCATGATGTGCGCTGCGACCGGGGCCAAGCACGGCGACCAGTGGGGTATCATCGCCGCCACGGGCTGCAACACGGTCTATACCTCGACGTATCCGTACAATCCCTATCTGGTGCCCTGGGTGAATTCGTTATTCGAGAACGCGCCCGCAATGGCGATGGGCGTGCGGGCCCGCTGGGATCAAATGGGTTGGCAAAATCGCCCGCTGTGGTGCCTGGGGGGCGACGGCGCGATGTTCGACATCGGTTTTCAATCGCTGTCGCGCATGTTCGCCAGCGGCATGAACATTAAAGTGTTCGTGCTCGATACGCAGGTCTATTCGAACACCGGCGGCCAAGCCTCAACATCGAGCTACACCGGCCAGAACACGAAGATGAGCGTGCATGGCAAAGCCATTGCTGGCAAGCAAGAGCGGCGTAAGGAAATTGCCCAGATCGCGATGATGCACCCGCGGACGTTCGTGGCCCAGACAACCTGCGCCCACGTCAACCATTTCTACAAGTCGGTGATCGACGCGCTGGAGTTCGACGGACCGGCCATCGTGTGCTGCTACACGACCTGTCAGCCGGAACATGGCGTGGCCGACAACATGGCGACCGATCAGGCTCGCCTGGCGGTTGATACGCGGGCATTTCCCCTGCTCATTTACGATCCCCGCAAAGGCGACACCATCAAGGACAGACTCAGCCTGCAGGGCAATCCCGCACAAAATGAGGACTGGTGGGTGAACCCGAAGAGTGGTCAAGTTGTCGATTTTATCGACTTTGCCCGAAGCGAAGGCCGCTTTAGCAAGCATTTTGATAAGGACGGCAACCCCAGCCCAACGCTGCTCATAGCAAAGCAGGATCGGCTGGAAAACTGGCATGTCTTGCAGGATTTGGCCGGAACACGCGGCAAGCCGTCAATCAAACCGACCGGTGATAAGCCCTCGGTTGCGGCGAAGCCAGCAGCCGCTAAGCCCGTCGCTGCTCCGGCCAAGACCAACGGTAACGGTAACGGCAAAGCAAACGGTGAGTTCGGTATCGGCACGCGAATCAAATACAACGACGGCAGTGCCTGGGTCAGTGGCGTGATTGCGTCGCTCGAGCCCACGGTGCTGAAGTTCGAAGACAACACGGTGATCGAAACAAGCTACGACGTGCTCAAGGCGGGCGCAGCGGAAGGGATCATCGTTTGTCAGTAAGCACCGTAAAGCAATAACAAAGCTAAACAGTAACAAAGTGAAGCATTAACCAACAAACACATTGCAGTGGAGGCGGCCATGCACGAGGCGGAAGGCGATTTATTGATTGGCGGCGAACGGCTCAAGCATTTGCACATTGATCTGGAGGCTGAGCAGCGCGTCGCCGACTCAAGCGAGTGGACGCTCACGGGCCATTTGCATCTGACAGCCGAGCAATCGCAACTATTAGAGACAGATCGGCCCTATCGGCTGCAGCTAAATGACGGCCGCTGCGGGCAAGTCGTCGTCAGCCGCATCGCCGCCGATGCCGATCACAAGGAGCTGTTGGCGGATTTTCTGCCGAAACGAGGGCAATAGGTAGGCGCGAGCAATTTCGTCGCCGAACTAACTTATTTCGTCGGCCGCGAGAAGAACCTCGCAATATTCCAGTGCCCATTCCTGCATGTAGCGCACGCAGGTGGGCCGAATGCGATAGACGATGAGCTGCGGGTTATCGAGCGAGCCGAGATACTGTCGCATCAACGGGTTCTCCTGCCAGATTTCTTCGAGGAGCGGCCGGTCGGAGAGGATCTCCGCCACGCCCGTCAGCCGCACTTGATTGTGCCCTTCGTCCATATAGCACAGCTCGACGCGCGGGTTCGCGGCGATCTCGGCCGTTTTGTGATACAGCTTCAGATTAGCCACGTACACCGTGAAGCCGTGGGTTCGCACCGGTGAGACAGGTCGCAATCGCGGCTGATCGCCATCGATCGTCGCCAAATGCGGAAAGCGATCAGCAGCAATCACATTCAGAGCGAGCTGCCGCACCTGGTGGGGATCGATCGGTTGGGGGGCGGGCGTAGTCATAAAAAGTAGAATACCGCCAGGAAATAACAATAACCACCCGATCGAAGGGGCAGAAGCTTTGAGAAGGTGATAGGTCTGGATACACTGAGTGAGTAAGAGTCGTTCGACTTTTCTCTTCTGAATGCGGCTGCTGGCTCTGCTGGCAAGGGGCAACTGAGTGCGCGCTGGACTCCCATGCTTGATCGCCCTAGCGCTGATTGGCGCGCTGCCGGGCGAGCCTGCGTGCGGACAAAATCGCCCGCTGGAGCCCGCGAGCAATACCGAGCGACCGACTGTGGGCCAAGCGCCCACCGACAGCACGAAACCGCCAACCGCCAGCGGCCTGGAAGCCAGCCCGCTCGACACGATTTTGATGCGCGACGCCAAGGGGAACCTGGTTCCCGTCGTCGGCATGGGTTTCGAGGAATTCGAGCAACTCTTGCGCGCAAAAAAGGGCTTGGCCCCCGCTGCCGCGCCGGCCTACACCATCGAAGCGGTGTCGCTCGTTGGCAAAGCGGCTGAGCGGCTCGCCGAATTGCAAATGACGGTGACGATTCGCGTTCGCGAGCCGGGCTGGATTCGTGTTCCGCTGCACCTGGCCACGGCTGTCATTCGCGAGCCGCTCAAGCATGAAGGGCCCGGCGAATGCTTTCTCAGCTCGGACGAAAACGCGGGAGGATATGCGTGCTGGCTGAAAGGAAACGATTCGCGGCCGCACGTCGTGTCGCTGTCGTTGTTTGTGGCGCTAAGCAGCGTGGGAGACGAACGGCGTTTGGCCGTGACGCTGCCTCGAGCGACGGAATCGGCCTTGCGTCTGGTGGTGAACTCGCCGGGAGCGGACATAACGCTCATTTCGGGTGAAGGGATCGCGACCACGCGCGTGCTCGATCCCGGGCGGATGGAGATTGCGGTGCTGGGCGCGGCTGGCGATCTGGTGCTGGCCTGGCGGGCTCACCGTGAAGCCGAAAAAACCGCGGTGCAACTCGACGCTTCTGGTGAAATCGCCGTTCGCATTCAAAGCGAGCACCGAATCACCAGCGACGCGCGTTTGCGCGTGCGCAGCTATGGCGCACCGCTGGAGAGCTTTCAAGTCGCTCTGCCGCCTGGCATGGAATTGTTGCAAAGCCCCGCCAGTGGCTACCGCATATCGTCGGTTGGTTTTCGGTCGCCCGTCGGGGGCACGGCGTTGCAAGAGCAGATCGTCGAAGTGCGGCTCGATAAGCCCGCCCCTTCCGCCGATGTGCTGATCCGCGCCCAGCGCGAAGCCGAGACGGTCGAAGCGCCCCTGTCACCAGCCCGGTTTGAGGTAATCGGCGCGATTCGCCAGCGCGGCATGATCGATTTTTCGATGGATGGCGAATGGCAATTGGATTGGCAGGAAGACAAGACCGTGCATCGCATCGATCTGATGCCGGACGCTGGCCGCACGGTGGCCCGCTATGAGTATTTTCAGCAGCCGTGCGGCCTGGATGTCAAGGTTTCCGCGCGGCCGGCGCGGGTTAGCGTCGAACCGGTGCATCTGGTATTCATCGAGCCGGAACGCGTGCGGATCGAATCGCAACTGAAATATCGTTTTCGCGGTGCGCGGGCCAGCGGCCTGAAGTTCGATCTGGCGGAGTGGAAATTCGATCGTCTTTCGCCCGATTCGTTGTTGGATTTTCCGCAGGAGGAATCCGCTACATCGACCACGCTGCACATTCCGTTTCGTCCCGGCGCGGTGCCCCCTTCGGAAGCGGAATGGAAGCTCGAAGCGCATCGCGTGTTGCCGCGCGGAGTGGAGCGTCTGTCCCTCACGTTTCCGCGTCCGCTGGCCGATGTCGTCGCCCCCGCGACGATCATGATCTTCGCCGCCGACAACGTCGAAATCGCCCCCGACCCCACCGATATCAGCGGGCTGTCACCCGATTCACTCGCCGCCCGGCCGGTGGACAAGCCCCCGCCAACGCTCGTCTATCGCGATGAAGGGGGCGAAGAGCCGGCCCGCTTCGTGGCGAATCTGCGCAAGTTGGTGCGCACGACGAACACGTCTGCCCGCGCGATAGTACGCATGGAGCGGCAGCAAATTCAGATTGAGCAGCACATTGACTATCGCGTTTCGCACGAGCCGGAGCGGCACTTCGTGTTGCTTTTGCCGCGCGACGTGGCCTCCAGCGATAGCCTCGACGTGCTGTTCAACGGCCAGTCTTTGCCGATCCGCACTCTCTCCGCAACTCCCGGCGACGACCCGCGCTTCGTACGTTTGCAATTCACTACACCCGCCAATCAGCTCGGCGCGTTTCAAGTCGAGGCTCGGTATGCGCTGCCGCTGGCCTGGGATCGCGCGTCCACCATGCCCTGGGTGCTGCCGCTGGCGGTGCCCGCCGACGATGGAGTCGGTTCCTTTGCCGGTCAGCAAGTGGAGTTCCACCTGACGGAGGATGTGGCGATCGAGCCAGACGAGGACGAAACCGAGGATGTTCCCACGGCGGTGCCCGTACGCGGCGCTCTCAATACCTACTCCTGGGAAAGCGCGGCGGTCCTTTCCCCCTGGCTGATTGCTCCGGGTCGCGCCGCGCTGGTTGGCTCGGCGCACGTTTCGCAAATGTGGGTGCAAACATGGCTGACTCCGCAGGTGCGGCACGAACGAGTTGCTTTGCGCGTCAACACACTGCAAGAAACGCTGCGGCTGAAGCTGCCAGATGGCGTTCGGCTGCGTGCGGTAGAAGCTGCGGTGAACGCGGAAGAAGTTGAAACCCGTAGCATTCGTGGCGAACGCTTTGCATCGCCAGAAATTTTAGTGCCGCTTAAGAATCGTGGGCAGGATTGCGTGGTGGAGGTGTGGTATTCGCTCGATCCACCGACGCATTTGTTTGGAACCTGTCATGGCGAGCTGCACACCGCCCAAGTTGTGGATGCGGAGCCGCCGCGCCGCGCTTATTGGCAATTGGTATTGCCCGATGGCGAGCATCTGCTGCAATTGCCGCGCGAAATGTCGGCTGAAATGGCCTGGTCGCCGGAATACACGCGACTGCAACGCCGATCGGTGCTCGATCAGCGGCAACTAGAAAGCTGGATGAAAGCCAGCCGTCAGGATGCCTTGCCCGCTGGAGCGAACGAGTATTTATTCGGCTCGCTGGCGCGGTGGCCGGCGCTATCGATCACTGCCGCATCGCGTCTGGTCATTGTTTCGATCGCTTCGTTCTGTGTCTTGGCGATTGGACTGTTGTTGCTCAATCTTGCTCCGCTGCGAAGCCCGCTGGTACTGTTCGTTGCGGCGGTGGCGCTGGCCGCTCCGGCCATTGTCTGGCCCGAAGCGGCCATCTTGATTGCCGAAGGCAGCCTGCTCGGCATCGTCATCGGCACGGTCATCGTCTTTTGGAACTGGGCGATCCGAAAAACGACCGTGCCCGACGCGCGCCGCGCCGCCGCAACGCCCACGAAACCAGGCACCAGCCCCTCGACGCATACCGGCGTGAAGCTGCTCGAATCCGGGTCGCGTTGGGGTACCACGCACCGCGCGCCGCTGGTGGAGGCGCGGCCATGAGGCGTTGGCCCAGCCCCGTGGCTCAAATCACGACGACCATCGTCTTGGCGTGCTGGTTTGGCGGTATCGCCTGCGCCGAGCCCCCTGCCCCGCTCGTATATCGCCGCGTGCTGGTTCCCAGCGATGCGCTCGACGGTCAAATTCGCGGCCTCTTACCGCTAAAACGTGACGCCTTTGACCGGCTGTTGGCCGCGGCCCAGCAACAATCGGGCACGCAAGCCACTCCGGCTTTCGTGCGCATCGATCAGGCAATCTTTCGCGCGCGATTGGAAGCCGATCAGCTCATCGGCGACGCCACGCTGACGGTTGCCGCGCCGGGAAAAGACCCCGCGCTCTTGTCGCTAGAGCCGTGCAGTTTTTCCATCGAATCGGCCCAATGGAGTGGCGCTGATTCACGGGTTGTTGTGCTAGGCCGAGATAGCGAGCGACGACTCGCGTGCCTGGTCGAAAGCAGCGGCGAATTGTCGCTGCGCTGGCGGCAACCGGCCTCTTCGGTCGCGGCTGAATCGCTAACCTTCGAGTTGCAATTGCCCGAATGCCCACGGCGTCGCCTGGAAATCAACGCTCCCGCCGAACTCGATTTATCGCTCGCTGGCGGAATGACCTTAGCCCGGGAACCCATTCCCGCTGAGCTTGGTCGTCGCGTCTGGGTTTTGGAAGTCGCGGCTCAGGCAAAATTGAGTCTCGTCGCCCGTCCTGAGCGGGCTTCGGCCAGCCCCCAGACCCAAATTTCAGTTCGTGAGACGACCAGTTACACGGTGTTGCCCGCGGAAATCGATTGGGAAGCGACGCTGCGCCTGAATGTCAGCGGACAGCCGATTCAAGAATTGATCCTCGCGCCGACATCGGACGCCACGATTTTGGATGTGCTCGTGGATGGAAACTCGCGGCGCTTTCGCGCGCGAACGGATGAACACGGCCAGGAACAGTATTCGATTGACCTGCCAGGGCAGTTAACCGACGGCGACCACGAGCTCACGGTTACCGGTGTTTCAGCGCATTCGGGCGAGGATCCCACGGTGCTGCCGCGACTGAACTTGCTGGGGAGTCGCTTTCAGGAAGGAACCGCCCAGCTTGTGGCTCCCGGCTGGATGGGAATTCATCCTCGGCCGCAAAGAGGGTGCATTCAAACCGACGCGGTCGCGGCCACTGCGGGGCGCAATTTCGATCGTTTCTCCTTTCAGCTTTTCCAGCCCACTGCGGCTATTCAGTTCACGTCCAACCGCGTTCGGGCACCAGTGATTGCCGATAGCGGCACGCTCATCCAAGTCGAAATCTCGCAAGTAAAAGGCGTTTTTACCGCGGATCTCACATCGACCGCTTCCGACCGTTTTCACGTCGAGGCTTCGATTCCCCGGCACTGGATCATCGATTCCGTCGATGCTCAGCCGCCCGAGATGCTGGCCGATCGTTCGCTTTCAAGCGACAGCCCCGGTTTTCATTCGCTAAGCCTCAAATTAGCGCGACCGCTCTCTCCTGCGTCCCCTTTGCGCCTGGTGATCCGGGCCCACTATCGCCGCCCGGCTAACAACACCGCGCTCGACGGTTCATTTCTGCATCTGGCTTCCATTCAAGACTCACGCGGCGGACGTCAATTGATCTCAGTGCAAGTCCACGATCCGGGCGCACGTCTCGCAGTCGCCAACCCCGAACGCCTGCCACAGATTTCGGCGGAGCAACTTTCTCCGCGCGACCGCTCATTGCTCGAAGAGCAGCCAGGGCCGCTGATTCTGGAGGAACAAGCTGCTTTGGCTCATTTTCACGCCACGCTCGCGGCGGCGACGCCCCGCTATGAGGCCGACATCCGCTTGCGGGCCGAAGTGAATCGCTACGATCTGACGCAGTCCGTCGTCATTCGTTGTCAGCCGGAAGCCTCCGCCGTCGGCTCAATCCTCGTTGGCCTGTCGCCGCCCCCGGCGGGTGTGATGAGTTGGCGAATGGCGGGCGATGCGACGCAAGAGCTGCCAGCGATTCGAGAGAAACGCGCGGCGGGAGCCACTTCACCGGAACATTACTTCCGAGTGGTGTTGCCCCGCCCGCAAACGTCTTCCTTTCAACTGACCGGCGAGTGGGCTACAACCGCGAATTCCGAATCAGAACTGACTCTGGTCTCTCTTCCCGAAGCCGCCCGCCAGCAAGGCTTACTTGATATTCACGCTTCCAACGCACGCGTCTCGATTCAGAATCACGATCTCCAGCCGCTGCCATTCGCACCGCTCCCCGGCAGCCAGGATACGACGCTGCGCGGCCGTTACCGCTACGATCCGGCTCGCCAAGGCCAGGCCGTCGTGCGGCTGGCACCTGCCGATAGGCAACATCCTGCGGCATGGATCGAGACCTTTCATCTGAAATCTTATTTCTCAGCCGCTGGCGCGTGCGAGCACGAACTTGACTTGCTGGTGCATGGCAACGGCGAAGGCTCGCTGGCTTTGCATTGGCCAGCGACCGCAACCGCGCCCCGGCTCGTCTTGGATGATGGGCTAGAAGAACCTCTCACGGCAATCGCGGGCGAACATGGTCTGCGCGTGCCGTTGAACGCCGCCCAGGAGCAGGCTCGCATCCGCCTCCGCTATGTGTCGGCCGCCCCTCCCGCTTCCAACTGGCCGCTTAGCCGACTGACGACTCCGGTTCCGCAACCCGCGGCGCTGGTGCTACATCGCTCTTGGGAAGCCTTGATCCCCCCTCTGTTAACCCTCTTCGCTGCCGATAGCAGTCAGCCGCAATCAACGATCGCCTCCACGCCCGTGGCAGCAACGGTCAGCGGGCAAGCACAACTAAAACTTCAATCGCTCGTCGATGCTCTCAGCTCTGGCTCGCTCGCGGTCAAGTTTCTCGGCCGGCGGCAGCCAGCTCGATCTACGGAGCCCGGCTTTGTGGGCTGGCATGTCGTCCGCCAAGAATTGGCAGCCGAGCCCACGGCCAGTCTGCCGGTCTATCGCACCAACGCGATCATCGCTTTGTTCTGGTGTTTTGTCCTGTGCGGCATTTCACTGGTCGCCTGCTTCCCTCAGCAAGCCAAATGGATTCCTGCTGTGATCGTCGGTGGATGTGCCGCGGCGCTAACGCTCGATCCACCTTGGTCGTTGCTCGCCGAGGCATTGTCGGCCGGGTTCGTTGCGGGCGGCATCTGCCTGCTGTTTTGGCCCCAGCGCAGAACGCGCACAATGCCGGCGGCGACAAGCCAAGATGTTCCTTCTGCGTTTAGCGCCGCGCTAACCGGTTCCGTCTCGGTGCTTGTAATCGCCAGCTTGATTTCCTGGTCGAGCGCGACGGCCGCGGAGCCAAGCAATGCCCGTGCTCCACGCCCGAAGGTCGTCATTCCCGTCGATGCAAATCAGCAACCGGCGGGCGACTATGTTTATCTCGACGAGAAAATCTACGAGCGTCTCTTACAAGCCGATGGCCGGGCTACATCCGGTTTGCCTCGATGGTTAATCGAGAGCGCCCACTATGAAACAACGGAGTCGCCAAAAACTCGCGGCGATCGGTCCGCGGTGGACGAAATCCGGGCGGTGTTCGATTTCTACTCGTTCGGCGAGACGACCGTGGTCCCCCTGCCGCTGCGGCGCGAGCAAGTGCTCTTGCTCGAAGGCCGCGCCCGTTTAGACGGACAACCGGTTTCGCTCTCGTGGCAGTCGGATGGCAACGAATTGGTGACGAACGTCACGGGAACCGGTAAGCACCGCTTGGAACTGGCCTTTGGTGCCGTCGCTCGCCGCCTCGAAGACGGTCTGCACGTCATGCTGGCGGTTCCCAGCGCGGCGCGCACCACCGTCGCGCTGCCACTCGGTGCAGTGCGCCGCCCCAATTCCAACGACTTGCACCTATTCTGGCCTGCAATCAATCCGCCAGTGGCAAACAGCGGCGTTGTCGAAGCAGAACAATATTCGTTGTGGACCTTTCGCTCGGGATCGGTCATTCTCGAATCGCAATTGCGTGTGAAACCAGGCAGCACTCCTTTGTCGGAAATTGTGATCGAGTTCGACCCGCGTTTGCGTCCCCTGCCGCTACCAACAAGCTTGGTCAGCAATACGCGTGTCGAAATCGGCACTCCGAACTTGCTCAGGCTCGATCTGGCCGAGCCACTCACCTCCGAAAGCACGATTCGGCTGTCTTGGCTTTGGCCCGATGCTTCCGCCTTGGGAACGTATGAACTCCCCACGGTTCTGTTCCGCGCCGACCGGCTGGTGCGCCATTGGTCCGCCCTCGTGCTGGAAAGCGGCATCGCGCTAGCCGATTCGCCGGAAAAATCGGCCAACCCGACGGCCATGCAATTTGCCGCCGCCTGGGGCGAGTCCGACGAAACCCGCCTCGCAGCGGTTTGGGATGCCGCCAACCTTGGCGTCGGTGCCGTTTCTACTCGACCGAAAACTTCCCCTTCCACGGCAGACGAATCAACTGCCTGGAGCATTTCGGAAAACAGCGCCACGGCCACGTTTACGGCCCTCCTTGCGGAGGTGCCGCGATCCCAATTCGAATATCGCGTGCAGATTGCCGCACCGTTTGATCTCGACGTAGTATCGATCGTGCAGCGAGGACGCCCAGCCGCAATTCGCTGGAACCACAGCGGCGAAGAATTGCTCGTGTCGCTGCTCGAACAGCCAGAGACCAACCAAACTCTTATCGTCCGCGGCCACCTGCCGATGGCCCCCGGCACGCGCGCCTATGCACTTCCACACCTCGGATTGCAGGATTTGCCCAAGCGCAACGTGCAGTTAGACATCTATCGTCAAGCGGATGTGCAACTGGCCGTGGACCAGATTGAAGGTTGGGCAAAGTCGGGCGATGGCAACGGAACCTTTGAAGCCGGCAATGGCCGCCTGGTCATGTCCCTTCGCGAATCGGCCGCCACTCCGTCGGCCCCACGGGTGATTCTGAGCGCCAATCAGCCCCGACTGAACGGCCAAATGTTGACTCGCGTGCAGCAAGCCGACGGCGACTGGACCGCAGAAGTCGATTTGGATTTGCAAGTGACAGGCGGTGTCGCCGACGAATTGCGGCTGTCGATTCCCGCCGAATGGTCGGGAAGTTTCGACGTTGTTCCCGAAGTGGATCAACGCCTGGAAAGTGCCGCCGGCGAATCGCGGAGACGGCTGGTGCTGCGGCCACCCGCGGCTGTCACTGGACCTTGGCAAATTCGTATTCGTGGTCCCCTGCAAAGTGGTCTGGATGGCGTGCGCACGCCAGACATCTCGATCGAAGGACAAGCGGGTATCCGCCGCCTGGTGTTGCTCGATGACGGCGCTGCGGGCGGTCAGTACGAGTGGGATACCTCGGGATTGGTGGCGCTCGACACTCTTAATGTTCCTAACATTCCACCGGCCTGGCGAGGCCAAAGTGGAACATTGTACGACGTCGCCGCGACTCGCTTTGAAGCCACGGTTCGGCCACGAACCATGCCGTCCGAATCAGCCCACATTCCCCTGGCCGACATAAGGGCGGAAGTTCTGGGCGCTCGCCGACTCATGTTGACGGCGGAAATAACGGTGCTGCCAACATCGGACCGCGATGTCGAATTCTCCTTGCCGCCTGATTGCCGCTTGCTGCAAACGCTGGCCGATGGCATTACCCGGCCAACCGTGCAAACGGGCCTCCGCTCGTGGAAGCTGGCCGCGCCGAGCATGGCGCTGCCCTATTGCTTGACGATTGTTTATGACACATACCTGCCCGCCGGCGATGGCGAGCGAACGATCCTTCACCTGGCCGCTCCACGTTTCACGGGAGCCAGGCTGGAGCAAACGCTGTGGTCGGTTGGCATTACCGACGCCGCCAGCCGTGATTCTTTCACACCCTCGGAACCGTTGACGCTACACGCCGACCACAAGCTGCCATCGCTTACCGCCAACGAGGCGGAACTGGTCCGCCTGCAGGCTCTCACCAAAGCGAGCGAGGGCATCGCCGCCGTCCAGGGCGGTAACATCCCACCGCTGGTACTGGCGGAAACATTCAACCGGTTTGAACGCCGGTTTCAAGCCGTGCAGGCCCAGTTGCAACGAACAACCGTCGGCCCGGCAAACAACGCGACCATCGCCGCCGCTACATCTGCTCTCGATACGATGAACAGGATACGTCAACGCCTCCTGCAAGCGGGTATTCCGCTCGGCAACGAGCCGAAGCCCGAAACCGCGCCGAAATCGATGGATGCCGATCAACACATCGTGGCTCGCTTTTCTCCACCCCACGCAAAAGATGACCACGGCGTTGAAGAAATAGAATTAGCATTCACTACAGCTTCCGACGCCACGCTTTCGCAACGCATGTTGTTGCTCGCGGCTTTCGCGTTCTTAGCCGCGGTGTTCGCCGTCGTTCCACTGGTTTCCGCTAGTCGGTCGTGGGTTTTTGCTCACATCCCATTCGTGTTGGCAACTTTGGGCGTGGCCTGGTGGCTGATTGCCCCGCTAGGATGGCTAGGATTGCTGCTATTGGCTATCGGTGCCTGGCTGGCGCTGTGGCCCAGACCGAGTGGTTCAAATTCCGTTGCCCCGGTCGGAACGCGATCGCTGGCGGACCGACCATAACATGGTCAACAGCACCATAACTAAGGCAGCGGCTAAGATTGCCCGTTGCCAATGAATCGACGGATACCAGGTTAGCCATTCCATGCTCGCTGGAACAGCAATTAACGTGTTTGGTTCATGCGGCTGGCACGGCAGCGAGCATTTTTTCGACCGCTTCGCGTCCCGTCATGCCGCTAACGATGCCAAACGACTCGGCCTTCGGCGTGCAGCCGACAATTTTGGCATCGAGCAAATCTTCCGGCTCCGCGAGTGGATTCGCCGGCGTGCCGCGCGCAATAGCGATTGCTTGGCCGAATTCCGCGGGTGTGTGCAGATCGTAAATGCCACAGCCGACGATGCCAGCAGCCGTTTGAATGGCGCAGCATTGGCCGCCCACCCAGCGATGGCTAAGGCCGATGGCCATGCCGCCGGCAAATTGCATTTCCCGTTGATCGATGCGAGGCAGTTTCGCGGTCATGTTGGCTCCTTCGTCGTTAAATCGTGCGGCCGCCATCGACGATCAGCGCCTGACCCGTCATCATCTCGGCATCACAGGCTAAAAAAGTGACCGCATCGGCAATGTCATCGGTTGAAGATACCCGCTTCAGCGGAGTGATTTTTACCGCGGCCTGCACCATGTCTTGATGGTTTTCCAACCAACGCGAGACGATCGGCCCGGGGCAAACGGCGTTGACGCGAATGTCGGGCGCGAACGCCTTGGCCAGCGATTTCGTCAGCGTGATCAGCCCACCCTTGGATGCGGCATAAGCGATCGAGCTGCCCGAGCCCGCGATTCCCGCAACGGACGCGACATTCACGATCGAACCGCCGCCGGTGGCCCGAAGGACGGGAATCGCCGCGCGGCACACGAAGAACGGCCCCTTCAGATTCACCGCCAAGATATCGTCCCACTTCTCTTCCGTCATGGCTTCCAAATCCGAATGATCGACGAAATGCGTTGTGCCGGCATTGTTCACGACGACATCCAGCCGGCTCAGCTCGCGCTGGCAGCGATCGATCATCGCCCGAACGCGCTCGTCGCTGGCGACATTGCACTCGATCGTAATCGCCTTCACGCCCAGCTCGCGAACCGCGGCCGCGGTCCCCTCCGCATCGTCTTTCGACCGTGAAAAATTAATAGCCACATCGTAGCCGCGCTTAGCCAGTTGCAGACTTGTCGCCCGCCCCACGCCCGTTCCGCCCCCCGTGACCAGCGCAACTTTATTCTGTTCGTTTGCCACATTCTCTCCTTCAAAGACTCACTCTGTTAATTGTCACTTCATTGCTTACTCACCACTGACCTACTGATCCACCCGTTCATACAAGCCAAAGTTCTGGTCCGCCAGCGTGGAAAGAAAAGTGTCGAAATTGTTTCCGGGCCGCCCCACGCCGATACCCACCGAATTGATTGTCATCCGCCGGTACTTATTCAGCCGGCTGATGGCTTGAATAATGTCCGGCGGACGTGTGATTTTTCCGCCCACTGGCGATCCGTCGGTCAGAAAGTAGATTGCCTCGCCATCGTATTGCAGAGCGGCCTCCAGGGCGTCGTACGAAGCTGTGCGGCTGGCCACCGTTTGTGCCATCACAAAATAAATTGCACTGTGCTTGCTGTCGGGAGCCGCGGGCACGAGCTTACCCTGCCACGCATACGTCAGGCTATTGAATGCGATCACGTTGAATTCGACGTCCGCGGGCAGCTCTTCGATCGCTCGGCATAATTCTCGCTGGGCCGCCACAATCCGTGGGCCGTTCATGCTGCTGGAGGTATCAATAATAAAAACGAGCTTCGCGCCCGATACGGGCAGACTGTAGTACCTGGGACCGGCAGGATGCAATTGGGGGCCGCCGGAGGCATTCCGCGCCGCCTGCATCTGCCTTTGCTCTGGCGGAAACTCGAACTTCTTTTCATTTTCTTGCCACCAATCCTGCCAAGCGGCAGCCTCCAGCCCCAACTGCTGGCCGCTCAGATTCATTAGGTACTTCAAAATGTCGGTCCGCACTTCGCCTCGCGCCTTTGCCAACAGTTTGATGAGCGCCGCCACTGCCGGCCTGGCACGCACATGCGTCAGCGCCTGCTCGACCGCGCGGCGAAAGGCAAAATCTCGCTCGAACAACGGCACTTCCATGAGCCGCACGAGCGACCGGGCGGCCGCATCGCCACGGCAATTGGCCAATTCATCGGCCAGCGTAATCAAGATATCTCGCCCCACCGGCAAATCCGCCACTTCTCGCACCAGGTTCAGAACATCCTCTTGAACCTCGGGCAGTTCCGAAGCCAAGAGCAGAGCAATGCAAGCGTATGTTTCGGGCTGCGGCTTGCCTTGCCTCCACTGCTTGCCGATCGTCGTCTTAAGAAACGCGCAGACATCTGCCTCGCTCGTAAATTTCGCCAGCACGTCGAACGACGCCCGCTTCACCTCCGCATCCGCGCTCCCCAATCCCTGAAACAGCAGCAGCCTGGCCGCGTCCGGCGTGGGAAATGCCGCCAGTTTCGCCACCGCCGCCAGTCGATTTTCCTGTTTTCGATCCTTGATCTGCGCGGTCAGCCCCGCCTTAGCCGTCTTGAACTCCCCAGCCACGTCACGCTCTTGTCCCGCGCCGCAGCACGGCAACGACATCACAATTGCCGCAAAAGATAGTCCGATTAGCCCGCGCCCCATGACCAGCCCCCCCTGCCCTGCTCCGCTCTCCCTTCCATTGTCGCATTCTGGCAAGTGAAACGCGACACCCAACCGCCATGCATGGTTTCACCAATCGCCGGTAATCAGCATTGCACGATAGAATAGAATCGCCGCCAGTTGGCGGAAAGGTCCGAATTCAGTTCCTGAAACCTGAACTCCCTCTCCCCGTGCCCCACGAACACTACGAAAACCCGCTCATCACCCGTTATGCTTCTCGCGAAATGGCCACGCTGTTCGGCGATCAGCGCCGGTTCAGCCTGTGGCGAAAGCTCTGGGTCGTGCTGGCTGAAGCCGAACGCGAGATGGGCCTGGATATTCGCCAGGAGCAAATCGACGAGCTGAAGTCGCATACCGACGACATCGATTTCACCGCGGCCGCGGCCTACGAGAAAAAACTCCGTCACGATGTGATGGCACACGTGCATGCTTATGGCGATGTGTGTCCGCAGGCCCGCGCGATTATCCATCTCGGTGCGACAAGTTGCTACGTCACCGACAACGCCGACCTCATTCTGTTTCGCGAGGCGTTGCAACTGCTCGCCCGCCGTTTGGCGATTGTGATCGATCAACTGGGGCAGTTTGCTGCGAAGAATCGGGCCGTGGCGTGCCTGGGCTATACGCATTTGCAGCCGGCACAACCAACGACGGTGGGGAAGCGAGCTTGTTTGTGGACGTATGACTTGGTGCTGGACTTGGAGGAGTTGGAAGCTCGCATTTCCCGCCTCAAGGCGCGCAGCGTGAAGGGGACGACGGGAACGCAGGCGAGCTTTTTGGCGTTGTTCTACGGTGACCATGCGAAGGTTCGGCAACTGGAACGGCTGGTGGCAAAGAAGCTGGGTTTTGACGATAGTTTTGCCGTCACGGGGCAGACTTATACGCGGAAAGTCGATTCGCAGATTTTGGATGTGCTGTCGGGTATTGGGCAGTCGGCACACAAGATGACGACGGATCTACGGATATTGGCGTCACGGAAGGAAGTCGAAGAGCCGTTCGAAGCGGACCAGATTGGCAGCTCGGCGATGGCGTACAAGCGCAATCCGATGCGGAGCGAGCGGGTGTGCGGTTTGGCGCGGTATCTGATGAGCTTGCAAACGAGCACAGCGGCAACGGCGGCGGTGCAGTGGATGGAGCGGACGCTCGATGATAGCGCGAACCGCCGCCTAGTCATCCCCCAAGCCTTCCTCTCCGCCGATGCCATTTTGCTCCTTTTGCAGAACATCACGGCGGGTCTGGTCGTGTATCCGAGGGTGATTGCGGCCAATCTGGATCAGGAACTGCCGTTTATGGCGACGGAAAATATCCTCATGGCGGCGGTGCAGGCTGGCGGTGACCGGCAGGAACTGCATGAGCAGATTCGGCGGCATAGCCTAGCGGCGGCGCAGCGCGTGAAGCAGGAAGGACAGCCGAATGATTTGCTGGCCCGGCTCGCGGGCGATCCAGAGTTTCCCAAAATTGACCTGGTGTCGTCACTCAAGGCCGAGCATTTTGTTGGCCGGGCTCCGGAGCAGGTCGATGAATTTCTCGCGGAAATCGTGGAACCGATTCGTGGCCGATACCGCAGCGGCGCGGCGCTGTCGGCGGAAGTCAAAGTCTGATCGTCTTGTGGGGTAGGCTTCCAGCCTGCCACGAATGCTTAGGCCCGCCTCCCTTTCCGTCCCAACCTCGCCACATCCGCCGCCAACAACAATATCAACCCATCGCCTCTTCAACGCTGCCGAAACCGGCGAGCGCCGCGGCCTCGATGTCACCGGCTCCACCTCCCTCCCCCCCGACGGCTTCATCGTCTCCGG
>JANNTN010000219.1:0-2715 GCA_031394445.1 Anatilimnocola sp. | reverse complement strand
CGACGGCAACGAAAACTCTAGGCGAGGTAGGACACGTGATCCGAAGAGGGACGCCAAACACCCTGGGTGATAAGGCGGATCATCGCCGCTAGGTTGGAGACAGATGCGACAGGCCGTCATGGGACGGCCTCATCAGTGTTTGCTGGAACTATTTCGACTGCCCCGACACAGTCCGCACACGTCGCCACAAGCATTCCGAACGGATCATCCTTGGAAATTTTGAGCTTCTTCGAGGCGATGTCGAACAGCCAGCCTTCGGGCAGAAGATTTTCGAAGAAGGGATGCAAGCCGTCATGCGTGTAGGGCTCTGCTCGAAGCGGAAGCGTTAGTGACACCGGTTGAGCGTCAGGATGAGCAAGCCAATCGTTCGTATAAGCAAAGGACGTTCGCCCATTTTCTTCTTCCAGGATGCCGACCAATTGACCGGAGATGTTCACCTTGGCTACTCTCTTCATGTCGTATCACCTGTGCCACCGGCTGTGCGAGGCGCTGGAATCGCCCCCAGCATGAGACCGAAGACTCCGAGGACTCGATTTACGGTGTCCGCCCGCAGGGTGGTCTTTCCACGTTCCAGTTCCGACACGAGGCGTAGCCCAACACCGGCCAATTCGCTGAGTTCTCGTTGCGTCAGCTTGTTTGCCTGCCGACGTTGGCGGACGAGATCACCGATCTCTTGGGCACTGATGGTTGCTTGGTCGCTCACCGGCAAAACTCATCCTCATAGTACGCATTGTTCCCGTTCGGGAATACACAAGTTTATCTTCTCGCGAGTCAAAGTCAAATGATATATTCCCGATCAGGAACTTCCACTTCAGTAGAATGACGATCTGTGGAAAACGCTTGAGAACGTAACGTCTTTCCTGAAATCACGTTTCAGAGAAACAATCCACCGATTTCAGAGCCCACAAGGGGCGATGTTAAGACGACTGGATTCCCGATCAGGAACACGCAACTCGGATGGCCACGCAGTCTCACCTTTGATCTGGCTTGGGACATGTTACTGATCGGGAGCATAGCTCAGTCCATGTCTGGACTGAACGCTGCCAAGCTATGCTGCGTGAAGCTTTACGATTCGTGACAAGGCCATGTTGCTGTACAGAAAATTCATGGATGGCATGGAGCGGTGTCGTCGCGAAAAACCAACGCCGGAAAGTCGTCGCGCGATGAAGACCAAAGATCAGGTTACAGAGCCTGCTTCCGCGAAACGGCGATGCGTTTTCGGTCGAGATCGACTTCGAGCACTTTCACACGAACCAGGTCGCCCACGGCCACGACTTCGCTGGGATCTTGAATGAACGTGTGGGCGAGCTGCGAAACATGGATGAGGCCGTCTTGATGCACGCCAATGTCCACGAACGCGCCGAACTTGGTCACGTTCGTGATGACCCCTTCCAAGACCATACCGACTTTTAGATCTTTCAACTCGTTGATCCCTTCCGTAAACAGAGCGACTTTGAACTCGCTGCGGGGATCGCGACCAGGCTTGGCGAGCTCGGCGAGAATATCCTGCACCGTGGGCAAGCCACACTTCTCGTCCACGAAGTCGGCAGCTTTCAGCCGAGTGGCGAACGCACCGTTTCCGACGAGATCTTTGGTAGAAACATGGAGTGTGGCCGCCATCTTTTTCACCACGTAGTAGCTTTCGGGATGGACAGCCGAATTGTCGAGCGGCTGCTTACCATCTCGAATCCGCAAGAATCCCGCGGCCTGTTCGAATGCCTTGCGACCCAGTTTGGGAACCTTGCAGAGTTCCTCACGCGTTTCGAACCGGCCGTTTGCATCGCGGTATTCCACGATTTTCTCCGCCAGTTTGGGGCCGATGCCGGCGACATGCGATAATAGCGGCGCACTAGCCATGTTCACATCGACGCCCACCGAAGTAACGCACGACTCCACTTCGCGAGCGAGGCTTTTACGCAAGAGCGGCTGATTCACATCGTGCTGGTATTGCCCAACGCCAATCGACTTCGGATCAATCTTAACGAGTTCGGCGAGCGGATCTTGCAGGCGATGGGCAATGCTGATCGCGCCGCGGACCGTGAGATCGAGATCGGGATACTCTCGAGCAGCGAGTTCGCTCGCTGAGTAAATCGAAGCGCCGGACTCGCTGACTTTTACCGGTGTAATTTTGAGTCCATGATGCTTAATTACCTCAGCGACAAAGCTCTCGGTTTCTCGCGAGGCAGTGCCATTGCCAATCGCGATCAGCTTGGCGTCGTACTTAGTGATGAGGGCGAGCAGCGTCTTGGCGGCTCCTGCCAAATCGCTTCTCGGCGGCGTCGGATAGATGGTGGTGTTGGCGAGAAACTTGCCAGTGCCGTCAACGACCGCGAGCTTGCATCCCGTGCGAAAACCAGGGTCCACTCCAATCGTCATCTGCGGCCCGGCCGGAGCGGCCAGCAACAGCTCTCGCAGATTGTTGGCGAAGACGGCAATCGCTTCTTCGTCGGCTTTGCCCTTCAGATTTTCAAAGACGATCGATTGGATGGCCGGCAGCAGCAACCGTTCGTAACAATCTTCTACTGTCGTCAGTAGATCGCGATAGAACTCGAACTGTGGGTTGTGAGCCAATTCAGGCTTGATATTCGCCAGTACGAATTCATCGTCCAGTTTCAGACTCACTTTGAGCAGACCTTCCGCCTCCCCGCGATTCATCGCCAGCAGCCGATGCGAAGGGATACGCTTGAGCGGCTCATGATGCTCGAAATACATCTC
>JANNTN010000216.1:0-2810 GCA_031394445.1 Anatilimnocola sp. | reverse complement strand
CTCGAGTCGACCGGCGCGGCGATCCACCCCTACACCGACCCGGTGGTGAAGTATCACGCGAAATATATGGTCGCCGACGACGGTCCCGCGATCGTCGCGTCGCTGAACCTCACCCGGAAGTGCTTCACGAACACCGTTGACGCGCTGGTCGTCACCCGCGATCCCGCCGTCATCGACGGCTTGCGCCGGCTCCAGGTCGCCGACACCAATGGCGCGCCGATTCCGAGCGACCTACCGGACCGCCTGATCGTTGGGCCGGAACGGGCCCGACTCCAACTGACGGCGCTCATCGAGGGCGCGCAATCCAGCATCCGGCTGATCGACGCCAAGCTGTCGGACCCCTCCCTGACCAGGCTCCTCGAGGCGCGCCGGCGAGCAGGTCTCGTCGTTGATGTCTACACAACCAAACAGCTCAACGGCCGGCGCTCCCACGATGTCAAATGGCCGTCAAATAATGGCCGCCTGTAAGAAATCGACGCAACTCTCTACCCATAAACGCCTTGCGTCATAGCCGTGAATACGGCCTGCTTCAATTTGATCGAATCCATCAAATGGCCATCAAATAAGCCTCTAGGGAATCAGGCCCAAAACGGGAGGTAGCAGGCGTACTTCTTTCCCTGCTCTGGATCGAAAGGTCTGATCTGACCGGCCGCCAACGTATCGGCGATGATCCGAGAGGCTTTGGCGGCATTCTGCTCCTCAATGCCGAAACGCTCCCGCATCGAAGTGTTCGTCATCCGTTTTCCCGACACAAAGCAAAGACAGGCGTGCTGGTAGGGTTGAGAATAATATCTCCGGTTACGGGCTGAAATGGTTGCTATTTTGCGGGCGAGGACTTGCTCGTTTTGCCTTTGGCCTTCATCGACTCGCGGAAGCGGTAACATTCGCCGTTCATCTCGAAGATGTGGCAGCGATGCGTGAGCCGGTCGAGCAAGGCCGCCGTCATCCGTTCGCCCTGGAAGACCTGGTGCCATTCACTGAAGGGCAAGTGGGTGGATATGGCGACGTTTGGCGAGGCCAAGCTCGCTTGGTTTCGCAAGTTCCTGCCGTTTGAAAAGGGTATCCCTTCGCACGACAAGTTCACGGAAGTGTTTGCCGGAGCAGCGAAGCCTCGTCAATCCTCAAGTAACCATTTGACATGATCTCAAAAATAGAAAATACTTTCCTAATATGAGAAAGACTGCTGCCGATGTGCTGTTTTCAACTCTCCGCCGGGACGTGCTCGGAGCCATCCTGCTTCATCCGAAGAGAAGCTGGTATTTGAGCGAGCTTGGTCGATATTTAGACGCGACTGCGTCACATTTGCACCGGGAACTCGCAACACTTGTCGAGGCGGGAATCCTCAGCCGCCGAGTGGAAGGCCGGCAGACCTATTTTGAAGCGAACGCCGCTTGTCCGTTCCTGCCAGAATTGAGGGGACTGCTTACCAAGCTTATCGGCGTCCCCGCTGTGCTGACAAAGGCGCTCCGCTCTCTTCGCGGTAAAATTCAATGTGCATTCATTTATGGCTCCCTCGCGATGGGGACCGAAGACGCGGGCAGCGATATCGACCTGATGGTTATCGGCGAGATTACCGTAAGTGACTTAATCCCCGCGCTCCGCCGGGCCGAACGGGGCCTAGGCCGACCGGTGAATCCAACCGTTTATCCTGTAACGGAGCTTGCCCGGAAGTCCAAAGATGGGCATCATTTCATTCGTAGCGTGATCAAAGACCCCGCAAAGATCTTCATCGTAGGTTCGCTCCGTGACCTGGAAGCAGCTGCAAGCGGAAAATCGCATCAAGACGCATCGGACAAGCAAGGCCGAAGTGGACGAGCTGCGCGCAGGGATCGAAGTCAAGCTTAAGGACGCCGCGATTGCGGCGCTTTCCGCTGACACGCGTTTTGTCACGGCGTATGGTGCGGCGTTGCTGCTTGCAAAAATGGCAATGGCCTGCGCTGGATACCGGTTGGATTCCAAGGCTACTGGCCATCACAAAACAGCGTTTCTTGCTTTGCCTCTGTCAGTCGGCGCGAAGGCTAAAACGCTCGCTAGGTATTTCGATGTTTGCCGTCGAAAACGCAATGAAATTGATTACGACAGGGCTTTTGTCGCCTCGGAGGCGGATGCGAAGGAGATCGTCGTCCGTGTAAAAGAACTCCAAACGCTGGTCGAAGATTGGATAAAGGCCAAGCATGCGACGCTCGTGTAGTTTGCCAGTGCATTGCCAATGCGTTTTGCGCGTTCACACGATCAGTTTGACGACGGAGAGGCGACCATACCCATCCAACGGTCCAGGCTCGGTTTGCAGTGCGAAGGCCCAGGATTGGCGGACACGGCGGGAGATTGGTTTACGCCCCTTGTGCCGGGGCGTGAACGGATTCGTATTGGTTGGGTGACAAGTCGTCGAGGTTTGGTGAATGCGGACGGGATTGTAAAAGGTTTCGATGACCAGCGATCGCGCGAAGCGTTTCACGAACAGGTGCGTCGTAGATGGCGAAAATGGCTCTCACGCCGCAATCGCAAAGCCAGCGTTCCCAGGCTCAGTGCTGCTGTAAGTCATTGCGGGGCAGTGTGTTACGCCGATGCAAGCCACGGGAGTTCTGGCATACAGAAAATTCACGAATGGATTTCGCTAATTATTTGCCATACACTTTCTGAAATACAGAAAATGCTTAGGATTGCCGAGGGTGGACGAAGCAATGGAATTGGCCGAAAAGTTGAAATCGCCATATCTCCGAACGATGAGCAAACGCATCCAACAGCAACATACAGAAAACGAGCCACTTCTTCTCCATCGAGGAGCACCAGCAGCGCAGCAGCACAGTGGC
>JANNTN010000186.1:0-2833 GCA_031394445.1 Anatilimnocola sp. | reverse complement strand
CGTAGCGCATCTACTTCGGCGCAAAGAAAGCTTCCTGAGCAGCGCGATCGGACAAATTGACGGTTAGTTGAGTCATAAAGCTATTTTCAGGTTCGGCTCGCCCTTCTCATCAATTATTGCCAGCAGATCGTAAGGCAGGCAAGCGCAGAAACGCTGCCGACAGGGATGATCGGGCGAATTTATCATGGCTTTCCGAGGCTCACGTAAGCTGCCAAATACCTCTAGCTGATTTTGCAGCGATCTTTCCTTGCTTGACCAGTTGAAATCGCGTGCTATGCACAGCGTGTTTCCATCTGATTTGAACTGGATCAAGCTCCAGCCAGTACGGTGTGAGGTGGCCGGACACGGTCAGCTTCCTCTCGATGCGATCTATCACGTCAGAAACTCGCCCTGAACCACCCAACTCAGAAATCGTTTGCAGAATCAGCGAGGCGAAGTCCGGTGCATCCACGTCTTGCACCCGTCTCCTAACCGATTCGGTTCTTTGCGCCGAAGTAGATGCGCTACGGCCGTCGGCATGAGGTTGCAGTCCCAGTACATGCCATACAGCAGCCACTTGATAACGATATTGCTCCTCAATCCCCGAGCGATCACCATATTTTGCTTCAATTTGGTCATCTATCTCTTGTCGCTGCTCCTCGAGTCCGGCAATATCCGCATTCACGTCCTCGACCGATGCATTTCACTTTTCGGCTAGCTCGTCGAGACGGGCATAAGCTTCGCGCAGTTCCTTGTCTCGCGTATCGATGTGCCAGTTTGCTTGGCCATTCGCCAAGCTTTTTCGGGAAAGGAAGTTAGAGAGAACCTCAATCCCTCGTTCCTGTGCGATTTCGGATTGGCTGATCGAGTGCAAGAGCGATCGTTCAAAACTTATCCCACGAAGCGGACTGTAAAGACGAATTTCCTCGCCATTTGTTATGACGGCAATGACCGCTCCCTCGTGGACAGCATAGTTTCCAAGTTGAACCAGATGATCGTTAAGGTTGTTGCCGTACGCCTTTGTGTCGATCACTACCCCCAACCGCCGAATGACGACGTCTGGCCTGCCGGCTTTTCCGGTGCGCTCGAAATCAAGGCTTCCTCGCTCGTGTCCAAGAGCTTCAAGCAACGGAACCAGAAACTTGAGTTTCAGGTCTTCTTCACTAGGACCAATGTTGGCTTGGCTGAGTTGAGCAAGTCGAGCTAACTCGTTGATGTCTATTCCGTCCACGGTGAATGCTCAGGATTTAGATACTATGGTCTGTAGATGCAACCAGACCAATCTAACACCAACGCGATTGATGTTCCGCCCCTAGGTGGCTGAGGCGCACTCACGTTATCGAATTTTGCCGCTTTGCCGCTTTCGGTAGAAGTGCCTGAGTTAGATTTGACCGGAGATAAAGAACGCCACGGCGGGAGTTTCCTACAGTTGTTTCTGGGCAGGCAGTATGCCTGCCCCACCCGTTACGAGCACCCCATTCTGTTGCCGCAGTTGTGGCAGAAGCAGCAGTTGCATAAGCAGCTTAAGTTTCATTCTCTCCCGGCGGGTGCCAGCCGGCGAGAATCCAGATTCGGCGAGCTTCCAGCAGATCCCTGTTATTTAGGTCGAGTGCCGCGATGGTGGCGCGGCCGCAGACGATGAGATCATCGATTTGAATCGAATCGGCCGACCACGTGAAGTGTCGTGCCCACTTCTGCTCTAGCGGATGGAATAGTCTGACTTTGCGTCGTGTCACCGGATCGGCTGCCGCAATGCGATCTCCTTTTCGTGCATTGCACCAGGGACAGCAGAGGCAGAGATTCTCCTCGGCGTCGGAGCCGCCCAATGCGGATGGAATGATATGGTCGAGTTGCTGGGAGCCGGGAAACAAACTCACGGGCGATCGACAATACGCGCAGCGATGCTGAAAATGCGCGGCGACTCGCTCACGGGCTTCGTTTTCCAGGCGACCGCGGCTCATAGCTGCGGCGGTTCGCGGAGTTTGCGGCGGACGGCTTCAGCCCAGCCCAGCGACTTTTTCAGCATCCCTTGGGTCGAAAGCTGCGCGAGGTCATCCAGTTCCTTCTTTTCCGCCGCACTGAGCGTCCCCTCGCCGTTCAATTCCAGCAATTCACTAAAACGTCGATCCTCTTCGGGAGTCAGCCTCAAGTCGGCGAGTGCGAGCACGTCTTCATCAGAAAATGAGGCCATGCGTTTGAGGGCCGCTTCGGGATCTTCGGCGATGTTTTCTTCAACGATACTGCAGAGATAATCTTCGACGGCCTGTCCCTGCAACGCGGCTAAAGCAGTTGCCCGGTGGGCGATCTCATCGCGGAGGTGGATGGTCAATTGCGTCATATCATCGTGTCTCGTCGAGCTTTGACGACTATTTCATTATGGCATGAAGAGGCGTTTGTGGCAAAACAAGAAAAAATGCCGGGCGGCGACTCTGGTAGGCAGAGCCACCGCCCGTCGATGAATTAGCTTATCGCAATCTAAACGCCCGCCCCACGTTACGAACACCCCATGCTGTTGCCGCAGTTGTGGCAGAGGTAGCAGTTGCCGTTACGGACGGTGATGGCACCGCAATTGTCGCAACTAGGGGCGTCAAGTTGGAAGCGGGCGAATTGGCCGCTCTGAACGGCAGGGCCGTTGCCGTCGATGCGAAGTTTGGTCGCAGTCGCCGTGTGGCCGTTGCCGCTGCTGCCGTTGGAATGGCCATTTCCGTGACCATTACCATTGGTGAGCTTCGCAGAGTCCCGAGTCCCCGTGCCGGCCCCTTCGCTGGCGCTGCGGGCTTGCGTGTCTCCCTTGCTCCCTGTCCCCTTGTCCCCTGTGCCCGTGCTCTTCTCAGTCGTGGCAGCCTTGCCGGTG
>JANNTN010000185.1:0-14586 GCA_031394445.1 Anatilimnocola sp. | reverse complement strand
CAGGAAATCTCGCTCGGCATGAAGCAGACCCAGGCCAATCCCTGGGACAAAGTGGCCGACCGTTACCCCACCGGCACGATCGTCAAAGGAACGGTTCGCAATCTCACCAATTACGGTGCCTTCATCGAGATCGAAGAAGGGATCGACGGCCTGTTGCATGTCAGCGATATGTCGTGGACGCGGAAGATCAGCCATCCCAACGAAATGCTCGAAAAGGGCCAAGAGGTCCGCTGCAAGATTCTCTCGGTCGATCAAGAGCGCCGCCGCATTGCCCTGGGCATGAAGCAGCTCGAAGACGATCCATGGAATACCAACATCCCGGCTAAGTACGCTCCCGGCCAGGTCGTCACCGGCACCGTCACCAAGATCACCAATTTCGGTGTCTTTGTCGGCCTCGAAGACGGCCTCGAAGGGCTGCTCCACATTTCGGAACTCGCCGACACCAAGGTCGAGAACCCCGAAGAGGTGGTCAAGGTTGGCGACGCGATCGAGGTCAAGGTTCTCCGCGTCGATACCGACGAGCGAAAGATCGGCCTCTCCCGCAAGCGCGTTGGCTGGAGCGAAGAGCAGCACCAAGCCGAGCCTCCCAGTGAAGCGGCTGCCGGCGGCGGTCCGAAGGAGAAGAAGGAAAAGAAGGACTCCAACAAAGAGCTCAAAGGCGGGCTCGGTGGTGGTGGCCCTCTGATCGCTCCTCCGACGGCCGAGTAGCCAAAGCCGCGACCGTTGGTCGCGGACGGGTGGCTGTGTTTTGCGCAGCAAAACACGGCTGGATTCCGGCAAGCCAAAACAGGAGCAACGGAATGCTCTGGTGGCGACGAAACATCATCGTTACAGCGCTGCTGGTTTTCAGCGGCGCTTTTTTTTCGCTGCGCGCCGAGGCCCCGCGTCCGGCGGTGGAATCTGGGGATTCGTTCACCCCCTCGGCTGAGTTTCAGGATTGGATCACCAATCTCGTCCGGCAGCAGTTGCCGGATAATTACGAAAAGCGCAAGAACTGGGGGCACACGACGCGTTCGTTCGATGGCGTGTCGATCAAGATCGAGGATGGCCGCCTCAAAACCCATCGCAAGTACGAGCAAAAGAACGACGGCACCTGGCAGTTGTATCGAGTGAAGCTCAAAAACCCGGACGAAAAGTTCGACATCAAAATCGCGAACATCAAAAAGCTCGATGGCGGCAAGGTCGGTCTGGAAATCACCACGGTTGCCAGTCTGGAAGTGTTTGGCCGCCAGTCGCTGTGGCAGCACGGCGTGCAGTATTACAGCCTCTCCGCCGAGGCCGACGCCAAGGTCATGCTCTGGGCCAATGTCGAGGTCGCGACCCACATGGACCTGACGCGCTTTCCGCCCGATGTCTCGCTCGATCCGCATGTCACCGCCGCCAAGTTCGAAATCCCCGATTTCCGCCTCCGTCGCGTCGGCGAGTTGCACGGTCCCGTCATCCGCTCCCTCAGCCACACCACCCGCGAAGCCCTCGAAGAAAAACTCGCCGACGACAACGAAAAGCTCGTCGCCAAGCTCAACAAAACCATCGACAAGCAAGAGAAGAAGCTGCGGTTGTCACTCGCGGATGTCATGGCTAGTAAGTGGTCGAGTTTAATTGAAGGGAAGTAGCCATCACGCTCCGCCGTGATGAGCCCACTCCCCGACACCGTCGGGGCCAGGATTTCTGGCTGAGCGAAAAGCTCAACTGGGTTGAATGTGTGTGTTGGTGTTTTTTGTAAGTTGTGGTTTGGCGGGTGGTTATGGAAATTGGCTGGGTTGGAAAATGCTCAAGTTGAGCGGTTAGGACGGTCAGTTGAGCTGTTATTGAGAGTTGTCATAACGGAGCGTTCAAAGTTGGATAGGCGCGCAACGGGGGTGATTGCTCACGCGGAGGCGCGGAGCGAGGAACGAAGCAGCCCGTCCCTTATCTACATTGCAATCTGCGCGAAAAACCGGACGAAATTCTTGTTACATCGCCAAGAATTTTGGGAAATAATTTGGGGCGGTCAGGAAGGCTGCTCTGCGGGACGGAATCCCGCGAATTCAGGTTTCTTCGCTGATATAATCTCGTCATGCGTTTCCGCCTCCGCACACTACCGTTGCTCCTGGCTACCGGGTTGCTGCTCGGCGTAGCATACGAGCTCTACCGACTTTGCGAAGTCATCCAGCTAGGCCACCATCAGAGATTGCCGCCAACAATGTACGGAGAACATGCCGGAATCGCGGTGGCGCTGGCCTGCGCGGCAGCGATTTGCGTCCTTGCTTCTGTCGAACGCGAGGTTACGCCTAAAACTTCAAATTAGGAAACTACCACTTCCATGTTCCGCTTCTCAATCCGCGAAGTGCTCTGGTTGACGTTGGTGGTGGCGTTGGCCTTGGGGTGGTGGGTCGATAGTGGGCGAATCGAAAAGGCGGTTGGCAAGCTCGAGCGCGACCAGCACGCTTTGCAGGAAGAGTTTCAAGACAAAATGTTCATCCTCAATGAGTTGCAACGAAATTCGGGCGAGTCGCCGCGGCTCGTTCGGTCGGAAACCATCATTTACAAGATCACGTACCCCAACGGCAAGATTTACATCGGCAAGGATCGCACGGGAAATCTCAATTACTTCGGCAGCCCCAATCATGTCCAGCTCGCGAAAGAATTGACGTGGGCGCAGAAACGCAGCTTCACGGTCAAGCGTGAGATTCTTTGGGAAGGTTCGGGGACTCAAGCCGAATTGACGCAGAAAGAAACCGAATTCATCGTTGAGTTCCGGTCCAACGAACCAGCCATCGGTTACAACCAGTGGCCCTAGTTCAAACCTACTTCATGACCCACTACCCGCAGCCGGCAATGTGAGTCACAAATTGGGATAAGTTGCCGGGTGAAGAAATGAGCGACAATCCTTATCAATCTCCAATCGAGGTTCCGGTTCGTCCTCAAATCGATTGGAAGCAATTGTTCTTCCGTGGTTTGTGGATCGCGGGCGGGGGATTTATCGGCATCGGCATTGTCGTAGCGGCAGGGGAACCCGGCCTCGATTCCATAGGCGAATTGACGGCAATGGCCGCACTGGTAGCGGTTGGAATCGTTTTTCATATTGGTCTGCTTATCGCTATCGTTGCCGGAATTTGGTGGGTAATAACGATGGAAAAACGCCGGCTCCAATAAACGACCTTCCTAAACGCCGACACTAAAACCACAGCAAACCAACTTCCGCTGATACAATCACCTACATGCGTTTCAGCCTCCGTACATTTTCGATCACGCTGGCGCTGGGTAGCGTTTTAGTTGGTGTTTGGCTGACCAGTAGTTCTTGGCTGCAACTTGCAGGTTGGATGATGGTTTTGATGCTGTTCGTCTCGTGGTACGGGGTTCTTATGTATCGCCAAGCGATGCACCCGATGACCCGTGGCGATTCAGGTCCCAGCAGCACGACCAGCGAAGGCGGCGGAATCGGCGCGTCCTAACAAGATTGTTTAATCGCGCCCAACCCGAAACAAATCTAATGAACAGGTGTTCAATACGGTGTAATTCTGCACGCTGTTCCTTGGCCGCTCGCGGCTCCCATACTTTTTCAGAGCATCCGATCCGGTTGCCACCATGCATATTCATGCATAACGCCACATGCTATGCATATCCATAAGGTGTTTTTGGTAAACGACTTACGGCGATATGCATGCCGTGAAATTTTTAATGCACGTGCATATCGCTGACCATAAAATCCCCTCACAAGTATTGTTTTTGCAAACGCCACTTGCCGCATGCATCTTCTGGCCCAACGCTGGACCTTCACTCCCCGGCCCCAAAAAAAGCCTCCATCCGAACCCCTCCCCCAATGGCCAAGCGAACAAAAATCGGCATAACGGCGTAATCAGTCCCGTCTGCTAGCCTTGTAGTCATATAAGCTGTATCCATACCGCAGCCGGGCCCGCCTTAGTCACGCTATTTCCATGACATCTCTCGCCTCTCCCATCCTGCTGGCCGACCTTTTCGACCGTTTCCGGCTGCAACTGCCCGATCCGATCGTCAATTGGCTCACTCCTGTCTGGATTTTGTGCGTCGGGGCGGCCCTAGGGCTGATCGTGACTGCCGCCATCTGGGGCGTGTTTTGGCTGCTTTCGCGGATTCCGGCTGTGGGCTCCCTAGCCCAACAGCCCACCCCCAGGCGAGTCGCGATCGCCGTGCTGACGGTCGTATTTTTCCTGGCGATTGCCGGCCTCTATACCCGCACGCCGGGGCTCGCAGGCCCCAACCCCGCTGCCGCTGCGGCTGGCGACGGCGGAGCGTTACCGCCCGCCGCGCCCCAACTCGACCGGGTTTGGGCTCTCGGTTTTGGCCTGTTGGGGGCGTGGATACTCGCCTATGGCACGGTTTATCTCTCCAGCCGCAAGGCCCTGGCCGAAACCGACATCGCCCTCCGCGAGGGGGTGCTGTGGCCGCTGTTCATCACGGTGCTCGTTATGGCCGGCTGTGCCCTGTTCGGCCTGTTCATCGTTCGTAAGCCGATGGATTTGCTCGATAGCCTGGCCCGCTGGCCGGTGCTGGCGATCGAGGGGAATCCGTCGTTTGCCCAGAAGCTCGAAGCGGTGCCCGCTGGTTCCTTCGACGAACCGAGCGAGCAGATCGTGAATGTCCGTTTTCGCAAGGACGAGATTCAAGGCCTGTCCGTCACCAGCGATCAGCATGTGCGCGTCCGGTCCGAGCAATTCTCCTCGACGGCGGACAACTCGCTGATGCTCAATTTGGATGTTCCCGCCGGCGAAAATAAACTGTGGCGGCGCGAAGAAGCCAGTGCCAACCCTTTCCGGCAAGCGGTCATCACCACGCTTTACGCCAAGAACTACGGCAACTCGCCGGCCAACGTGCAACTGACGGTGCTGCGCCGCATCGCCAACCCCGAAATGCTGCTCGCCCCCATCGTCGCCGCCGGCATGGCCGCGATTTTCTTCATGTATCTGCTGCAACGCGTGGCACTACCCAAGTTGGCCGCCGTCGCTCTATCAACGACGAAGTCTGATATCGCTCAGCCGCTGTACGCGATTTTGATGGCGGTCGGCGTGTTCGGTCTGCTCGTGTTCGTGTTCATTCCCTACAACACGTTCGGCGACGACATCAAGCAACTCAAAGATTCTGGCTTAAGCTTGATTCTCGTGTTGTGCATCTTGCAAGCGGTCTGGGCCGCGAGCACGTCGGTAGCGGACGAGGTGGAAGGCAAGACTGCCCTCACGGTGCTTTCCAAGCCAATCAGCCGCCGCGATTTCATTCTGGGCAAATTCGTCGGCATCAGTTGGTCCACGGGTTTGATGGCGACCATCTTCGGTGTCTTGCTGCTCGTCACTGTCGCCTACAAACCGATCTACGACTACCGCGAAGGCGGCTACGAGATCAACCATCAGCCGCAGAACAACGATCCGACCTGGCACGATTGCCATCGCGAGATGGTGCAAACCGTGCCGGGCATCGTGCTGGCCTATTTCGAAACGCTGGTCCTCGCCGCGCTCAGCGTCGCCATTTCCACCCGCCTGCCCTCCATCGCAAATTTCCTCATCTGTTTTGCCATCTATGTCCTCGGGCACTTAACGCCCTTATTGGTGCAGTCCCAGGTCGTCGCGCAGCAGTTGCCGCCCGTCGTCTTCTTCGGTCGCCTCATCGCGACCGTGCTGCCCGTACTCGACCACTTCAACATTCAAGCCAGCGTCGCCGCCGGCGTGCCCGTGCCCTTCGAGTATCTCGCCTGGTCGCTCGTCTATTGCTTGCTGTATAGCGCCGTCGCCATGCTGCTCGCCCTCACGCTGTTTGAGGATCGAGACTTGGCGTAGTAGGACAATCTCCAGTCAGCCGGGGCCAAACTTGGTTCCGGAGCGATGCCAATTGCGTGGCGTGCTCATTTGTCGCCTTTCGCTCCGCGAAAGCGGCGTTTCTTTCGCGGAGCGAAAGACGACTATGCTCCCGGCTATTGGGATTTTGCGGTTTCAAACTTTTTGAAACCAGTTGATTCCACCGTTCGCTGTTGGCCCGCTTCGTTCTCATAGACCATCAACAGTTCGACCCCCTCGAACTTTCCGCTTAGTTCGATCGCCCTTTCTGGTCCGATGACAGAAGCCGCGGTGGCAATGCCATCGGCCAGACTGCCTTGCGGCGCGATAATTGTTACGCTGCTGCGCCCGGCGGCGCATTCACCCGTTCGCGGGTCGATGATGTGCGAGTACCGGCGGCCATCTACCACCAAATGCTGCCTCGCATCGCCCGATGTTGAGATCGAGCAGTTGGCGATTTCGACAAACCGCGACGGCGGATCATCGGGGTTCAGCGGCGCGATGCCCACGCGCCATCCGCGCTTTCCCGGTGGCGGTTCGGCCGCCACAATATCGCCGCTCGCCCGCACCAAAACGCGGAAAATCCCCGCCGCGACGACAGCCTTCAACGCTTCCTCCGCCGCATAGCCCTTCGCGATCCCGCCCAGGTCCAGCCGCATGTTGGGCCGCGTGAGTCGAGCAGTGCGGCCAGTCGGATCGAGCTGTAAGAATGCATGCCCCACGCTGGCCTGCGCCTTGGCCAGCGACTCGGCCTCCGGCAGCTCCTTCCACCGCCGCGCTCGCCGCCAGAGCTTGGTCAGCGGACCAATCGTCACGTCGAACGCGCCCTCGCTGTGCCGGCTAATCGACTGCGATTCCACCAACACCGTCCACAGATCATCGCTAAGCCGAATTGCCGGAAATGGCCCGTTCTGCTCCTTGCCGCTGACAACCGACGACTCGCTCAACTTGCTGAGCTCGCTCTCTGGATCGTAGTCGCTCAGCGTTTTATCGAGCGCCGCAATCCGCGCCATCGCCTTGGTCAGCGCCGCCTCGGCCGCCGCCGCGTCGCTGGCATACAAGACAACCTCGAACTCCACCCCCATGTGCAGTTCGGTTCGCGCGTAACGCTGGGGCACTTCTTCGCCACGCGCGCAGACCGCTATCGCAAAGACAGCGCAAAACCACAACAAAGCCTTGAAACGCATGCACACCTCACGATTGATTCAAGCTATCACAACACCAATCCCTCGTCATGCTAGCTGCCTGTTTAAGCGAAAGCACTGTCCGACCTTGACCCGCTTTCCTGACTTTCCTACTGTCCCCGCACGATGGCTCGCCCTCTCTATGCGCTGATTTTCCTCGCGGCTGCCGCTTGCAGCCCGTTTGCCGCTGCGCAAACCTCGGTCACTCCGCAGTCCGGCGTGCTGGTTCTCCGCAACGGCCAAGTGCTCACGGGGGACGTCACCCGCGCCGGCGATTTTTACGTTGTCAACCTGGGGGAAGGCAGCGAGCTGCGGATGAACGCCAACGAAGTCGAGCTCTTTTGCGCCTCCCTGACTGAAGCCTACGAATTCAAATCTCGTCACGTGGTGAGTTTTTCCGCCAAGTCGCGGCTGGAGCTCGCCCGCTGGTGCTTGCGCAACGGCTTGGAATTGCAATGCCAGGAGCAGCTCGCCGCCGCGAAGAATATCGATCCGACCAATACGCAGGTGGCCGAACTCGAATCGCGTTTGAAGTTCTTGCAAGAATCGCCGCCACCGCCGACGGAGAGCACCCTCTCAACAGCGGCCGTGGCCGATGTCGAAGCCGCGTTGCGTGGCCTGCCCCGTGGCAGCGTCGAAAAGTTCGGTGCCATCGTTCAGCCCATCTTGCTCAATCGCTGCGGCGCGAACCAGTGCCACGGTCCCAATGCCAAATCCGAATTTCGCCTGCTGCGGCCGCCGCCGGGGCAGATCGTCAGTCGGCGTTTCACACAGCGAAATCTGCATGCGACCTTGAAATACCTCGACCGGACGAGCCCCGATAACAGTCCACTTGTATTGCTCCCCCAGCAGCGACATGGCAATTCTCTAGCGGCGGTTTTCGACAAGAAGTCATCAAACCAATTGGCGGAACTAGCGGCTTGGGCCCGGCTCACCGCCGGCGGTTCGTCTGCAGCGCGGCCTGCGACTTCGCCAGCGACAATCTCGCCGGTGAACGCGACGTTGTCACAGCCGACTACCGGCTCTGCCAACTCTTCGCCGCTTCCAGTGACTTTCGCCGAGCCCAAAACCGACTCCGCCACCGGAGTTCGCGTGATGCGTCCGCCGCTCGATGAGCAAGCAGCCCCGAAAAGCAAATCGAGCACACAGCAGCCAGAATTTCGCGACCGGTACGACCCCGAAATCTTCAATCGCCGCTTTCACGCGAAATAGCTTCAGGTCAGAAGCAAGAAGAGAAATAGACACAACTGAAAGCCGGCGACGACCGTGGCGATGGTGAGGCCGAGACGGCGCGAGCGGCCATACAGCAGCAAGATGCAGGCGGCGGCAGCGACGGTGCCGATGAATTTTGCCGCCAGTAGCAACCACACTTGCCCGTCGTTTAGCTCGATGAGCAGGCGGCCCAGCGGGTTTCGCTCCGTTTTGTGCAACTCGTGCCGATAGCGGACCGCGAGGTAGCCATCAAACACGGAAACGAAGATGACGAAGAGCCAGAGCGACACAAACAGCGCGATCGGCCACCGCGGGACGTGGTCTGTCGGCATCGTGAATGCTTACCCGGCACTTGGCGGCACGGTAATAGTGGCAACGCGCGTGGTGAGGCCCGTGTTGAGATCCCAAGCACGGATAGTGCCGTCGGAACCCCACGAGCGGAGCATTCCGCGCTCGTCGAAGGCCGCCCCGATTATCATGCTGGTGTGGCCCTGCAGTTTTTTAAGCTGCTGACCTGTTGCGGTGTTCCAGAGCGTGAGCGATTCGCTCCCTTCTTCGGCAGCGGTTACCAGAAACTTGCCGCTGGGGGAAAACGCGGCAATTCGACCAGCAGCAATTTGTTGGCGACGCGGACGCCAACTCCACAGCGTTTTTCCTGTGTGGCTATCCAACAACTGGATGCAGCCATCGGCACCAACTAAGGCCAGCTTGTTCCCCTCGGCATCGAGAGCCATGTTCAGCAAAGAATGCTCGGTTCTGGCCAATGTGCGCAGGGTACGTCCCGTGGCAAGATCGATCTCGACGATCTCCTTGCGGCGATTGGCGATGATGACCCGGAGCGCATCGGGTCGGATAACAAAGCAATTATGTGCCACGTCGTACAGTTGCCACCGCTCCTGCGAATCGCTCCGCTGAAAACCGTGGAGAAAATCGGTGCCTTGCGAGAGCACCCATTCTCCATCGGCGGAGGCTGCTAGGGCGGCGACACTGCCGTCGTTGTGCTCGGCAAATGGCTGGGGAGAGAGTTCTGCTTGTTGTAAATCGAGCGAGTAAATCGCGCCGCACCAGTCGCCAATGAAAACATGATCCACTAAGGCAGCCTTGGCCAGCGACATGGGGCTGAGGTTTTCGAGCTGCAGTTCCTGGCCCGGCGATCGTCCGTCAGATGGTTGAAGGGATAGGTGATGTTTCCAGCCTGTATTGCCAGTGCGTTCCATCGACCAAGAGAGCGCCAGCAACGGCCTACGCGCGCCCAGGTCGATGCACTGCGTGACGGAGACACAGTGCGCATTGAAAATGCGACGCGCTTCGGCCGGTAGAAAGACGATTCCCAACAGGCCAACAAAAAATAGTACGGCCGTTAAGGAAACGACAGCAGCCGCGAGTAGGCGGGTAAGCCATTGACATTGGCCAGGAACATCAGACCTAGCAGGCATGGAGGGAGGACTCCTATGGCGAGGCGGAGGTTCGCGGAGGGTGGGGGCAAAACAAACGGGTGGTCTGGCGGAGGGAAGCTGGACCTTGGCGGGGAGTTTTGTCACATTGGTTAGTCGCCGCAGGCAGTTGTTTCTTTCCCTTCTCCCTGAAAAAAATCATGAAAACCTTTCTGACGCTGCTGGCAGTAGTACTCGCCGGTGCCGGCACGAGTTTCGGCCAAGAGGCGGGTCGGCCCAAAAAATTGGTGATTATTGCTGGCAAGCCGTCGCATCCGCCGCGGATGCATGAATTCAATGCTGGCACGCAGTTGCTGGGCAAATGCCTGAACAATGTGTCGGGGCTCAAGACCGAGATCGTGCTGAATGGCTGGCCCAAGTATGAGAAGGTCTTGGAAGGGGCGGATGCGGTCGTGTTTTATATGGATGGAGGGGCGAAGCACGAAGCCGTGCAAGAGGGGCGGCGGCGGCTGGATATGATTGATGGCTGGACGAAAAAGGGAGTCGGCATCGGGTGCATGCACTATGGTGTGGAGGTTGTGGCGGACCAGGCGGGGGAGGAGTTCAAACGCTGGATCGGCGGGCACTACGAGAATATGTTTTCGTGCAATCCAATTTGGGAGCCGAAATTCGCGAGTTTGCCCGAGCATCCGATCACGCGGGGCGTGAAGCCGTTCGGTGCAAATGACGAGTGGTATTTCAACATGCGGTTCATCACGCGCGATGCCGGTAACAAGGCGAGTGTGACGGGCAATGAAAAATTCACGCCGATTTTGGTGGCCGCGCCGAGTGACGCGGTTCGCGACGGGCCTTATGTTTATCCGAAAGGGCCTTATGCTCACATTCAAGCCGATAAGGGACGCGCGGAGTGCATGATGTGGGCGGTCGAGCGAGCAGACGGTGGCCGCGGCTTTGGCTTCACCGGCGGGCACTTTCATGACAACTGGGGGAACGACGACTATCGCAAGACAATCTTGAACGCGATGGTGTGGCTGGCGAAGGCAGAGGTGCCGGCCGGCGGCGTGGAATCGCAAGTGACTAAGGCGGAATTAGACACTAATCTCGATCCGAAGCCGGCTCCCAAAACGAAGGCGAAGTGACACGCTATATTTTTCTCGAATTGATTCAACCTCTCACTCAACAACTCGACCCAATAATGCAATCTTTGATTTCCTGGTGTGCCGTTTTCATGTTGGCGATTTCGGCTGTCGCGGCCGATCGGCCGAATATCGTCTATATCCTGGCGGATGATCTGGGTTGGACCGATACGGCGACTTACGGCAGCAAGTATTACGAGACGCCGAATATCGACCGGATGGCGGCGCAAGGACTGAAGCTCTCGCGGTATCACAACTGTCAGAATTGCCAGCCGACGCGAGCGGCACTGATGAGCGGGCAGTACGCGCCGCGAACCGGCATTTATACGGTCGGTGGCATCGATCGCTTTGAATGGCAAGGCCGGCCGCTGCGTCCGGTCGAGAATGTGACGGATTTGCCGCTGGATAAGATCACGATTGCGCAGCGATTGAAACAGGCTGGCTACGCGACGGGGATGTTCGGCAAGTGGCACTTGGGAAATGGCGCTACGCACCATCCGAGCAAGCGCGGATTTGACGAAGCGATTGTTTCGAACGGCGCGCATTTCGATTTTGCGACGAACCCGACGGTGGAGTATCCGAAGGGGCAATACCTGGCAGATTTTTTGACCGATAAGGCAGAGGACTTCATTAAGCGGCACAAGGACGGGCCCTTCTTTTTGTATCTGCCGCACTTTGGCGTTCACTCGCCGCATCAGGCCAAGGAAGATTTGATCGCGCGGTTTAAGCCGAAGGCGGGCGTGGGTGGGCACAACAACCCGACGTACGCCGCGATGATTGCCAGCGTGGATGAGAGCGTCGGCCGCAGTACTAAATTGCTTGATGAACTCAAACTCGCCGATAACACGATCGTGTTCTTTTCGAGCGACAATGGCGGCGTGGGTGGCTATGTGCGCGAGGGAGTAAAGCAGGCGGGCGACATTACGGACAACGCGCCGCTGCGCAGCGGTAAGGGTTCGCTGTACGAAGGTGGCACGCGCGATCCCTTTATCGTGCGGTGGCCGGGGAAGGTGAAAGCCGGGACGACCAGCGATGTGCCGGCGATTCATGTCGATGTCTATCCAACGCTGCTGGAACTGACCGGCACGAAGGCGACCGATGGTTACGCGCTCGACGGGGAGAGCTTGGCCCCGCTGATTCTCGGAACGAGCACGGCCCTCAAGCGGGATGCGATCTTTCAGCATTTTCCGGGTTATCTTGGCGCGGGGGCGGGGTCGTGGCGAACGACACCGGTCGGCCTGATCGAGATTGGCGATTGGAAGCTGATGGAATTCTTCGAGGACGGACGGCTGGAGCTTTACAACCTGGCTGACGACATTGGTGAGAAGAATAATCTGGCTCAAAAGATGCCGGAAAAAACCAAGGAATTGCACGACCGGATGCTGGCCTGGCGCAAGGAGATTAAGGCTCCGATGCCGACGCCCAACAAAGGGGATGCAACACCGGCTAAGGCTCAAAAGAAAGGAAAGGGTAAGAAGAAGGGCAAGGTTGAGTAGGTAAAACACGGGAAAAACGTTTGACACCTGTTATTCAGCCGACTTACAACAGAATCCGTGCCTTTGGGAACCGAGGAAATACGGAGCCGACGAGGTTATTCTGGCGGACGGTATTGATTGGATGCGGCGCACTCCTTGAAGAGAGGCAAAACATGCTTTCGCGCTGGCTGTCGATTGCCGCGGGGGTTGCCCCTGCCAGGCAGACACGCCAGCGGCGCGCGCGTCAGCGCGGGCAATTCTGCCGGCCCAGGCTGGAATCGTTGGAAAGCCGGCGACTCTTGGCGGTGGTTGGCAATTCGACCGAATTCGCGCTCGACGAGGCTTACGAGCCGACGTCGTTGATCGTTCAATTTCGCGAAGGGGAAAGCCAAACGAGTTCGCTGGCGGCCTATCTGGCGGGGGCAAACTTGGGCGAGGAATGGGCCATCGTGCCGGGCATGCGGGAAGTGCATTTGAACCCGGGGGTTGGCGTTGACGAGGCACTGGCGGCCTACGACAACGATCCCAACGTGTTGTACGTCGAGCCGGATTATCGCGTGCAATTGAATTTCATTCCGAACGATCCGTTCTTCGCGTCGGAACAGTGGCCGCTAGACAACGAAGGGCAGGCGGGCGGGTTTGCGGGATCGGACATCAGCGCCATCGAGGCGTGGGATGTGGAGACGGGTGATCCTGCGGTAGTCGTCGCGGTGATTGACACGGGGGTGGATTACACGCATCCCGATCTGGCCCCCAACATGTGGAAGAACCCGGGCGAGATTCCGAACAACAAGAAAGACGACGACAGCAACGGCTATGTGGACGACGTGTACGGCTACAACTTTGCCGACAACAACGGCGACCCGATGGACGACTATTTCCACGGGACTCACGTAGCGGGAACGATCGCGGCAGTGATGGACAACGGGATCGGCATCGTGGGAGTTGCGCCGAATGTGAAGATTATGGCGCTAAAGTTCTTAGATCGCGATGGCGGTGGAATTACCAGCGATGCGATTCGGGCGCTAAACTATGCAGTCGCCGAAGGAGCGACGATTTCCAACAACAGTTGGGGTGGAGGATCGTTTTCGTCTTCGTTTCAAACGGCATTGAACAACGCGGCGAGCCAGGGGCATATTTTTGTCGCGGCCGCGGGAAACAACGGAGACAGCAACGACTCAAGCCCGTTTTATCCGGCCAACTATGCGAGCACGAGCGTCGTTTCGGTGGCTGCCAGCGATCCGGGCGATTTTCTCGCTTCTTTTTCGAACTACGGCAAAAAAACCGTCGATATTGCGGCACCAGGCGTGGGCATTTATAGCACGCTGCCGATGAACCAGACCGCGGCAATGGTCGATTATGGACTGAATGCCGAGTATGGCCTGTTGAGCGGCACCTCAATGGCGACACCCCACGTAGCCGGCGTGATCGCGCTGGTGCTATCGCAACATCTAGAGTGGACAGCGGCTGAAATCATTCAGCAGGTGTTGAGCACGGCCGATCCGGTCGATGACCTCGAATCCATCACGGTGACCGGCGGGCGGCTAAACGCGGCGGCAGCGCTGGGTGTTGTGCCTGTGGATTCGACTCCGCCGCGTGTAATTAGCGCTGACCCAACAGGAGCGATCGTCGGACCGGTGAATCACGTTCGCATTCGCTTTAGCGAGCGAATCAACCCGGAGACGTTTGATCTCGGCGACATCGTCAGCTTCGAAGGTCCGAACGGAACTATCGTCGCCAGTGGGATCAGCCCCGTTCCCGGCCAGATTTCGCAGTACGACATCGAGTTTGAACCGCAAACGACACCTGGTGCTTACTCTCTGGTTGTCGGCCCGCATATTTCTGACATGGCCGGTTTAGAAATCGATCAAAACGGAGACGCCGTCGGCGGAATCGATGGGGCGGATGAATATCCAACCGGCTTTACGATCGTCCATTCCGATGTTTTTTCGTCGCTCGATGTGCCTACAGCGATCAGCGGACTTTCTGTATTTACTTCGATCTTGGAAATTGAACAAGATTTGACGATCGAAGACATCAACGTCTCGTTGAACTTGGCCTATCCGCGAGTTGGCAACCTCAATGTCTGGCTGACCTCCCCCGCGGGAACAACGGTCTATCTCTCGCGGCGACAAGGTGGCGCTAACCCCAATTTCACGGACACCGTGTTCGACGACGAAGCGCCTCAATCGATTACGTCGGGGCAGGTGCCATTTACGGGCTCTTATCAGCCTGAAGATTCGCTGGCCGCGCTCGATGGAGAAACCACGCTTGGCACGTGGCAGCTCTCCGTCCAAAATATGACGACACGCAGCCGGCTCGGCACGATCAATGGCTGGTCGCTAAATATTACGACGGATGATTCGTCGTCGGGAGGCGACGGAGGGGGTGGTGACGACGGA
>JANNTN010000067.1:0-11108 GCA_031394445.1 Anatilimnocola sp. | reverse complement strand
CTGGCCCGCGTCGGTGCGCAGAGCGGATTGACGCGAAACTGCGTGAACCGCAGACCACTGGACGCCAAGGCGTCGAAATGCGGCGTTTGTAAGTCCTTCGCGCCGTAACACGAGGCATCGCCATAACCCTGATCATCGTTGACGACCAGCAAGATATTCGGACGCTGGACTTGAGCTATTGCCGTGACTAGTGGCAGAAGCAAACACAAGGAAGACAGTGTAATTTTCGGCAGCCAGAGCATGATTCACGATCCTTGTTGTGCGGCCAGTGCGATGGCACCGTGAACGACGGCTAGTTCTCCGAGCGCGGCCGGCACGATTCGATACGATCCGGCCAGCGGCGGGAAAACATAGCGGGCCACCTCGGCTCGCAACGGCTGAAAGAACAAATGCTCGCCGATTAACGAAACACCACCGCCAACGACAATGATTTCCGGGGCAAGCAGCGTAATCGCTTGGGCAATGGCCCAGCCGAGCGCCTGACAGGCGTGGTCGAGCACCAGCCGGGCGATTTCGTTGCCGTCCGCGGCTGCCTGGGCGACGACTTTTGCTGTGAGCCGTTCGGCATCTCCGCCACATCGCTCGGCCAGCTCGTCAATGAACTCTTGCTCGGAATCCTTTACGTCGGCCAGGCGTTGTCTAACCTGTTCATGATTCGGATGCACCAACGTGCCACGAATGGTTTCGAGCGAATGCGAAACCTGTCCGGTCATGCGGGCATAAGCCGCAGCGGCAATGGCCGGACCGCTCGCCAGCGATTCCACGGTCATCTCGGCGCGATGGGCATTTAAGCCGGGTCGCAGATGGCCGATCTCTGCTACCGCGGGACGAGCCGTGCCATGTAGCCGGCTACCCACGACAAATCCGCCGCCGATGCCGGTGCCGACGGTGATATAAAAAACGCTTCCAGCCGTGGCCCCCGCGCCCAGCCGAGCCTCGGCCAACGCCGCGGCGTCGCAGTCGTTCGCCAGGGCAACTTCCAGGTCCAGTCGTTCACGGCACCAGTCAGCTAATGGAAAGCTGTCCCAGCCGGTGATTTGATGGCTCTTGGTCGTCAGTCCCGTCGCCGAATCGACAGGTCCGCCAAAGCCAATGCCGACGCGCTCGATGCGATGTTTCTGCAAGAGCCCGGCCGCGGCTGATTCTATCTGATCCAGAATTCCCGCAGCGCCGTGTTTGGGTACGACATCTCGCCGCACCAGCTCGACGATTTGGCCCTGCCCCGTACCCACGCCGAGTTGCAGCTTCGTACCGCCGATTTCGATGCCAAGAAACATGAATTTACTGGGCGAGATTAGGGCCAGATGCAACGAATCTAACGAATGCGACGTTGGTGTGCAGCGCCGCGGGCTGTGAAAAAGCACTTGCAACGGCATGGCGGAAATTGGTGGAACTCAAGCCGCGGCCAAATGGCCTAGGTTTGTACATCTATTCTCCGCGGAACAAACCCATGCGCCGGCTGCTGTACTTGGTTCTCTTGTCTGCGATTGGTGGGCTATTCTGCGGTTGGCTCGCCGCGGCTGAGCCGCTGATCAAGCTCGATTTGTCTGGCCGGGCGATCGAAGGGACGCCGCTGTCGTTTTCGGCGAAGAAGGTGTGGTTTCTGGGCCGGGACGGGCAGCTCGTGGAATTCGACCCGACCGAGGCGAGCCACTACTCGCAGGTTGGCGGCGGGTTTCGCAGTTTTTCGCAGGCGGAGATTCGCGGCCAGTTGCTCCGCGAGTTTCCGCAGTACGAAGTTTCGGGCGTCGGCCATTATTTGGTTGTGCATCCAGCCGGGAAGCGCGATCAATGGGCTCCGCGATTTGAAGAGTTGTTCCGGTCGTTCACGCAGTATTTTTCCGCTCGCGGCTGGCAGGTTTCCGAGCCGCGGTTTCCGCTGGTGGCGATCGTGTATCCGCGTCAAGTCGATTTCTGGCAAGCCGCGGCCCGTGACGGCATGAAGGCGAACACCAACATGCTCGGCTATTACTCGCCGGCCACGAATCGCATTCTGATGTTCGATGCGACGGCGTCCCAACAGGGTGCCGATTGGACGACGAACGCCGATACGATCGTTCACGAAGCGGCGCACCAGTCTGCTTTTAATACCGGTGTGCATACTCGATTTGGTGAATCGCCACGGTGGCTGGTGGAGGGGCTGGGCACGATGTTTGAAGCGCGGGGGGTGTGGCAATCGCGCACGTATCAAAATCAATCCGATCGGATCAATCGCGGCCGCTTGGAAGCGTGGCGAGCCTATGCCAAAAATCGCCGCAAGCCGGATGTGATTGCACAGATCGTTTCGAGCGATCGGATGTTTGCAAGCGATGCTGAGGCGGCGTATGCGGAAGCGTGGGCGCTGTCGTTTTTTCTGTGCGAGACCGCGCCGAAGAAGTATTTTGAGCTGCTAGGTAAAGCGGCTGCGCGGCCGGCTTTTGCCGACTATCCCGCGGCGAAACGGCTGGAGGATTTTACGAGCATATTTGGGAGCGATCTAAGCCTGCTGGACGCCCGCATGCAAAGGTTCATCACTGGCCTCAAATGAATCCACAGGCGGGATAGCATCGAACAGCTTGCTAATCAAGCGCTGCTCGGGCGGATCGGTCGTTAGGCTGACGAGGACACCGACAACGAACGAGGCGCATAGTCCCCAGATCAGTGGATCGAAGCCCAGCAACTCGTAGGCGTGAAATTCCGATGGCTTGCCGGCCTGAATGGCGATGACGAGGCCGGCGAGGTTCAGTGCCGAGGAAGTGGCGGCACCGGCTAACATGGCGGAGATTGTTCCCGCAGCGGTGGCGCGCCGCCAGTAACACATCATGAGCGTCGGCATTAAGAACGACGAAGCCGCACAGCCGGAACTGAAGACGACGAAGGTTTGCAGATGCTTGACGGGAAAGATATTCAGGACGACGGCAACCACGCCGATGACGACCATCACGATGTAGGTCAGCCGGCGTAACTCGTGCTCGGTGGCCTGGGGATTCAAAAACCGCTGATAGACATCGCGCACGAGGCCCGAGGCGATGACTAGAAGGTAGCAACTGACCGTGGCCATGATCGCGCCGAAGGGGGCCGAGAGGATGAGGCCCGATACCCACGAGCCCGTTCCCCAGGGAAATCCGCTCGTGAGCACGAGCGCCATGCGCGGAATCACTTCGTCAGGCTTCGCCAATCCCGGCATCATCGCCTTGGCGCAGATGCAGATGATGATGAGCGGGAAATAGATGCACATGTTGTAGATGGCCAGCAAAAAGATTGATTGCCGAACCACTCGCGTATCTTTGCAGGCCATGATTCGCACGACGCTGGCGGGGGAGGCCATGCCGGCGAAGGGCCAAAAGCAGAAAAAGGAAAATGCCATCGTCAGCGGCAAATAGAGCTCACCGTTGGATCGCACTCCTGGCCCGGTGGCAAATGTTTTTCCGGCATTCTCTAGCGCCTGGCGTGACGCGGTTTCCAATCCTCCGACGGTCCACAAGGCGAGCACGACCAGGATCATCAAGCCAATGAACATCATGACGCTTTGCAGCAAGTCGGTCCAAACGGCCGCCAAAAAACCACCGATGAGCGTGTAGCCGACGACAGTTAGCGAAAAGATCGCCAGTCCGATCAGATAGACCTTGTCGATTGGGGAGTTGGCGTCTTCGCTGAGTGCCAGAACTCCCGTGCCGGGCCAGGCAACCTTCATCACGACGGCACCCGCCTTGAACTGGGCAAACATCATGATGGTCATGAACACGATGATGAGCAGCGAGCAGACCAGCCCCGCGGCCGGACTGCCGTAGCGAGCGCGAAACAAATCGGGCATCGTCACCGCGCCGGTGCGCCGCGAAAGCTGCGCGATGCGCTTGCCGATGATCGCAAAACCGGTCAGCGGCACGACCATGTAGCTGCAAATCCAGAGGGAGACGATCCAGCCGTAGGTATAGACCAGCGACGGAAAGCCCATGAAGGTTCCGCCGCTTTGCACGGTGGCGGTGAGGGCGATGGTCCAAGCGCCGAGGCCGCGGTTGCCCTGAAAATAGCCTTGAATGAATTGGCTGCGCTCGACGACGCGCTGCGCGATCGTGCCGAGCCAAACGGAAACGGCGATGAACAGCACCAGCGCGGTGATTGCGCCGATGCCGGGCGATGGAAGCGCCGTGGGGTTTGTGGCCGCGGCTTGGGCCAGAATCGACGCCGTGTTAGGCATGATCGGCCTCCGGCGAGGGACGGTCGAGACTTTCTTCGGGTTGATCTTCGCCGAGTTCCCCGTCGGCAATGACGAAATACGCCATCACAAAGCAGAGCACCGTGCAAACCGTCCACGGGACAACGACGCCCCAGAAAATCCAATCGGGGAATCCCCAAATGTAGGTTAGGGTGGCGACGTCGCGGTTGTAGCCCCAGCGATAGCAGACGGTGAGTGAATAGATGCAGGCGACGAGCCAGATGGCGAACGACAAGATCGCTTCGCGGCGCGAGCTTGTGACCACGGGGTCTTCGTGCGTGCAGGGATTAACCGGCGGGTCGGACATGAAGGCTGGCTTTACTGGTTGGTGCTATTGCTATCGCAGTCTAACGGGAACGAAGGCTAGAGAGTAATTCGACCTCGCCGAGGGGGAGGCTAAGGCGGCGGGCGATTTCTGGGAGGGGGTGGCCGTGTTCGGCGAGGCGGGAAATGGCGAGGAGTTTCCGATCGGCTTCGAACAGGTCGCTGGGTGCGCCGGTGGGGAGAGCGGCGATCTGCTCGACAATGGATTCGAGTGAGTCACTGTTGGTTAGGGCATGCGGATTGGCGAGTTGTTCGATTTGAGATAGTGGGTCGAGGTGGCCAGGAGGTTGCGTTGCTGGTTGGGTATTTTTGAGTGATGCGAGTTCTTGAGTGAGGGCTGTTAGTTGCGTTTGTAAGTCGTCGAGTTGGCGCTGTAGTTGGGCTTGTCGCTGTTCGGCTGCTAGACGCCAGCGCAGGATCGGATAGGCGGTGATCAGCGCCCCCGAGATCAAGGCGAGCACGATAGCAGCAATCAGTTCCATCCAACTTCAATTTCTTACCGTTTTCGCCAGTCGATTCCCGATAATTTGGCGAGGGCGAGCTCCAGGGCGTGCGTGCCGTCGCGGCCGTGGCCTTGGGCTTTGAGGGCGAGGTAGAGCTGGTGGGCGAGGGCGAGGCCGGGGAGGGAAATGCCCATGCGGCTGGCTTCGGAGAGGGCGATGCCCATGTCTTTGATGAAGTGCTCGACGAAAAAGCCGGGATCGAAATTGTTGGCGATGATTCGCGGGCCGAGATTCGACAGCGACCAGCTTCCGGCTGCGCCGGGCGCGACGGATTGGAGTACGGTGGGGAGGTCGAGGCCGGCTTTGTAGGCGTAAAGCAGTGCTTCGCAGACACCGACCATGCCGCTGGCGATGAGCGTTTGGTTCACCATCTTCGTGTGTTGGCCGGCACCCGCGCCGCCTTGGTGTATGATCGTTTTGCCCATCGTTTCCCAGCAGGGCTGGAGGGCTTCGACGACTTCTTTGTCGCCGCCGATCATGATTGAGAGGCGGGCTTCTTTGGCTCCGACATCGCCGCCGGAAACGGGTGCATCGACGGCACGCACGTCGCGGGATTTGGCGGCTTCATAAATCTCAACGGCGAGAGAGGGCTCGCTGGTGGTCATATCGACGAGGATGTTTCCCATCTTGCTGCCGGCGAGGGTGCCGTCAGCTCCGAGGAAGACTTCGCGCACGTCGCGGGGGAAGCCGACGATGGCGAAGACGACGTCGCTTTGCTCGGCGACTTGCCGCGGGGTGTTGCCCCATTTGGCTCCCTTGTCGAGCAGGCCCTGGGCCTTGGCTTTGGAGCGGTTATAGACGGTGCAGGAGAAGCCTTTGGCCAGGAGGTGGCCGCACATGCTTTGCCCCATGACTCCGGTGCCAATCCAGCCGAGGCGAGTCGTGCCGGGGGTGATGGTCATAACCGACATAGCGAGTCTCCGATTCGGAAGTTCATGGTGTGCCGCAGTTTAAGGGAAGATTTGGGTCGGCGGGAGAGGATGGGCAGGCCGGGCGCTGCCGGCTGTTGTGTAGGGTTAGTTTAGGGTTTGAGGGTGGGTGGCCGGGGATTTTTTGTGAGCTGGCTGGGCCTTAATTTTTGGCGTAAGTGGTTCATGGTGTTCGGTTTGTGAGTTGATGGTTGTCCGAATAGGCTGCGTTAATGTTTAGGGTTGAGGGGGAACGGTTCAAAGCTCCAAGTTCAAGGTTCAAAGTTGGAGAAGCCCTATAGATACATTGCAATTGGCAGGAAAAACCGGGCCAGATTGCGGGAGACCGCAAGAGGAGATCGTGATGCTTTTTGCCAACTCAAAACGATTTGAGGTGCGCGGTAATTAGGCAGCCAGCTTCATCGCCTTCGGTCGGATTTTCGTCGCGGGATAGTGGACACTGCAACGACGATGGCAATCAAGAACACCACGAGCGGAACTGGCGGGGCAAAAAAGTCCCACTGAGCGAGGTGAAGAGACGCGTTACGGGCTGGGGCGTTTAGCGGCAGAGGTTGGAGAGATCGTCGAAGAAGCGGGGGTAGGTTTTGGCGGTGCAGGCGGGGTTGAGAATGGTGACGCCGGGGCGGGTGAGGCCAGTGAGGGTGAAACTCATGGCCATGCGGTGGTCGTTGTAGGTTTCGATGGAGATGGGGGGCGGGGAGACCTCGCTTACGCTTCGGGTTGGTGTGGTGGGCGGCGTGATTTTGAGGCCATCGGGCGATTCCTCGACCTCCGATCCAAATTTGCGAAGTTCGCGGGCGAGGTCGCTGATGCGGTCGGTTTCTTTGTGGCGAATATGGGCGACGCCTCGAATCGTCGTGGGACCGCTGGCGAACAGGGCCACGACAGCGAGCGTCTGCGCCGTATCGCTAATTGCGTTCAGATCGACGTCGATGCCCCGTTCGGCCCGGCCAGAGACGGTAACGGCGTCAGCCGAGTATTTGACGCGGCAGCCCATCTGGGCCAGGCACTCGACAAATTGCACATCCCCCTGCAACGAATCGCGGCTCAGTCCTTCCACCTTTACTTCGCCACCCGTGATCGCCGCAGCCCCCCAAAAATAACTCGCCGCCGACGCATCCGGCTCAATCGCATACTGCTTGCCGACATACGACCGCGGCGCGGCAATCCGAAAACTGGCGGCGTTCTCTTTGGCAATCACGCTCGCTCCGAAAGCAGCCATGATTTGGCTCGTCATCGCCACATAGGGCTTCGATACCAATTCACCCTGCACCGCGATCTCGACATCGTGCGCAGCATAAGGCGAGGCCAACATCAACCCGCTTAAAAACTGACTGGAAACATCACCGCGAATTTTGACAATGCCGCCCGATAAGCCGCGAGCCGCAACGATGACCGGTGGCAGGCCCGCCCGCTGCTCACCTTGGCAGTCGGCACCGAGTTGATTCAAAGCAATGAGTAAATCGCCAATCGGCCGCTCGCGCATCCGCTCGATTCCGTCGAGTCGAAACTTACCGTTACCGAGCGCGCAGAGCGCCGTCAGAAAGCGGATCGTCGTGCCACTATTGCCGACGAACAAATCGGCCGCAGCAACAGGAATTTTGCCTCCACAGCCTCTAACTCGGAGTATTGTGCCGCCGTCGGTCGATTCCACCTCGATTCCCAATCGACCCAGGCTATCGATCATCACCCGCGTGTCTTCGCTATCGAGCGCGCCGGCAAGCACGCTCTCCCCCTCGGCCAATGCCGCACACACAAGCGCTCGATTCGTGATGCTCTTCGACCCCGGCGGGCGAATTCGCCCACGAATAGGCCGTGAAACAGGCTCGATCGTAATAGCCGACGGTGAGGACACTTTGAATAACGCAATACGAGGAGAGGACAAAAACGGAACACTAATCTACACTAATCGGCGCTAATCGATTTGCCTTCTTTAGTGCTGATTAGCGTTGATTAGTGTTCCTGGTTTCGCTTGGGCAGCCAATGTTTTTCAGTTTCGACGGTGTCGATGGCGTGGGCAAATCCACGCAGATTCAGCTTTTGGCTGATGCGTTTCGCGCGAAAGGCCGCGAAGTGGTCACGTGCCGCGATCCCGGGGGCACGCCGCTGGGTGAACGTCTGCGGGCGATTTTGCTCGAGCATCATGGCATCGCGATCAACCGCCGCAGCGAGATGTTGCTCTATATGGCCTCGCGAGCACAACTGGTCGAAGAGATCATTCGCCCCGCGCTGGATGCCGACAAAATCGTCGTCAGCGACCGCTACGTGCTGGCCAATGTCGTCTATCAGGCTCACGCCGGCGGCCTCGATCCGGCTGACGTCTGGCACATCGGCCAAATCACCGTCGGCGGTCTCATGCCGCGTCTCGTGTTTGTTCTCGACATGCCAGCCGAGCGAGCCGCCAGTCGCATTCAGCGCGCCCACGACCGCATGGAAGCCCAAGGCCTGGCCTATTTAGAGTCGGTGCGTCAGGGCTTTTTGACCGAAGCCCGGTTGCGACCCAACGAAATCATCGTCGTCAACGCCGACCAGCCCCCCGCGCAAGTTCACGCTGAGGTGTGGAAGGCCATTGAAAATCTGATGTAAAGTTTCCGTTCAGAAACCCACTTCCGTCCGTCGCTGCACGCGGATGATCTTCACGTCTTTCAGGGCGGCAGCATCCGGCAGACCAACCAACAATTCAATCGTGTCCCCCATTTTTCCGGAGACAGTTGTGATCTGCGCGGGAACATCGCCGCCGTTGGGAACGACCGTTCGCTCCGCGTCGAGCAGCACAATCTTGAACGGCGAGCCGCGCAATTGCTCGTGCAGGCGAACCGACCCTTCCTCAAACTCCTTGACCAGCTTCAGCCGCCAAACGGCCAGATTCCCCTGGTTCGGCCGCGGCTCCAAATAACCCTTCACCGGCTCATATGCCGTCAGCACTTCGTTGAAGAGCCAAACCTGATCGCCGAGCGACCAATTGACCACGACGTCGCGGCGGGCGTCGATCCGCGTTATCGGCCGAGGGGGCGGAGGCAGCGGCGGTTGCTGGCCATACGAAGGAGCAAACGGAACGAGCAATGCCGCGGCGGCAAACAGGGCGAACAGCCATTTCATGATGGATTCCTCAAGAGTCGGAATTCCCCATCATGCTTCAAACAGGGCCGGATTACCAATAGGCCGTGTTATTGTGCCACGGAAAATAGCTGGGGCGGCGGCCACCAAACCGAAATTCGGCCCCCGCCATCAGGGAGATATTGTTCATGCCGCTCAGCCGGTCGTTGCCCACGCTCAGGTTATCCACAAAGTCGAAACGGAGCGTAAACCACGGGCTAAAGAAGTATTTCACGCCAAAACCGAGGGGAATTTGCAGGGCCGCCTCGCTGATCCGCTGGCCATCCGTGTCGTTAAAGCGAAAAGTCTGAAAGCCCAGGCCGGCCGACAAATAGGGCCGCCAGCGGGTATCCCCTAAGGGGTAATAGATCAGCGAAACGTCCACAAAATTGTCGCGACTGGCGGGAAAATAGGGGTTCCCCGCGCCATCGGCCAGGTCCGGCCGGGCAAACGCCCACCGTCCCTCCATTCCCCAAAAATGATCGAAATCGTAGCCCAGCCGAGCACCCATGAACGTCGTGTCGTTCTGATAAATCTGGTTGGAAACCAGATCGTCCATCATGATGCCGCCGACGAACGTGCCGAAATAAATCGGCCGGTTCCGCCAACTTGTCCCCACCAGCGGCTGACCAATCCCAATGTGCCGCTGCGGGTCATTCGGGTCGTTGTGCGAAAACCACGCCTCGGCAAACAGTGGATGCACCGTCTGTTGCCACTGCGTCGGATCGCCAAATTCAGGCGGGTAAAAACCTTTATCGATTGGCTCGGATGAGGCCGGTGGCGGAATTAACTCGGGAGGATTCAGCCGATCTCCCACCACCGACGGCATATCTCCGCTCGGCTGATTGCCCTCTACCGCGTCGTCGAATGCCACCCGGCTGACCGACATCGGCACAATTCGCAAAGCTGCCTGCGTCGGGCCCGTTTGCCGCAGCGGATTTGTCGGCTCGGCGCGCAGAGTCAGCCCGCTCGAGCTAAGCACGATCGCCAGCCCAGCAGCACACAGTCTTCGCGAAAAAGCGAGCATCCGCAGCCTGACGGAAAGGAAAAGAAATGGGCGGCGGATTATCGGCACGGGTCCCAGACCCGTCAACGGCAACCTGCAACCCATCACCAACTCATTCCGCCTGTGCGATAGCAGACAGCACTTCGCCGCTGGCACTAGTGCTTAAAATGCCGCCGGCCGGTGAAGATCATCGGAATGCCGTGCTGGTTGGCGGCGGCGATCGACTCTTCGTCGCGAACGCTGCCGCCAGGCTGAATGATGGCGGCTATTCCAGCCGCGGCTGCCCGGTGAATCGAATCGGGAAATGGGAAAAAAGCGTCGGACGCCAAAATCGAGCCCGCCGCTCGGTTTCCCGCCTTCTGGATTGCGATTTCGACCGAATCGACACGGCTCATTTGTCCCGCGCCGCAGCCAATCAGCGCTGTATCTTTTGCCAGCAGGATCGCATTGCTCTTCACATGCCGCACCAGCCACCAGCCAAAATGCAAATCGGCCAGGTGGCGTTCATCGGGCTGCTTCGACGTAACAACTTTCCATTCATTCTCCGGATCGGGCAGAACATCGGCGTCCTGCATGAGCATGCCCCCCTCCATTGGCCGGCAAGAGATGGGTGCTGGTGAAGAATTGAGTGGCCCCACCGCCATCAGCCGCACGTTGGCTTTCCACTTTGGCTTCGACGTGAGAATTTCTAGCGCGGCGGGGTCGAAAGCCGGTGCGACAATCGCCTCAATGAACAGGCCCGGCGTGGCCAGCACCTCCGCCGTCGCCGCATCGACGTTCCGGTTAAATGCCAGCACGCCGCCGAACGCACTTTGCGGATCGCCATCGAGAGCTTTTTGGGCGGCTTGAGCCAATGTTGTTGCCGCCGCCGCTCCGCACGGATTGTTGTGCTTGATGACAGTCGCGGCCGGTTCGCGGAACGACCGCACAATCGACAACGCGCTATCGAGGTCGAGCAGGTTGTTGTACGAAAGCTCCTTGCCGTTGAGTTGTTTCGCGGTCAGCTCGCTCACGCCGCCGCAACCGGGTGCGATATACACGGCCCCTTTTTGATG
>JANNTN010000048.1:0-9583 GCA_031394445.1 Anatilimnocola sp. | reverse complement strand
GCCAGAGCAGCCGTTGCATGCATGTGGTCGGGAGTGGCGATGACGACCGCATCGATATTCTTAGCTTCCTTGTCGAGCATCTTGCGGAAGTCGGTGTACTTCGCCGCCTTATCCCAAGCTTTGAATGCCTGCCCCGCGCGGCTGGAGTCCACGTCGGCGAGGGCCACAATGTTTTCGGTCGCCGCGACATTTCGCAGATCGCCAAACCCCTGGCCGCCAACGCCAATGCCGGCGACGTTCAGTTTCTCGTTGGGCGAGCGAGCGGAAAGGATGTTGGGTACGGCAAACGCCGTGCTGGCAGCCGCAGCCGTCAGTGAGGCGGTTTGTTTCAGGAAGCGGCGACGAGTGGTCCGGTTTGAAGTCATGTGTGTATTCCTAAATTGTCCTTCGGCCGACCAGAGGCAACACGGGTATCGTAGCACCTATAAACTCGTTGCTGCAGCGAGTGGTATGCGGCTTACGTCGGCCAAGGACTCGATCGACCAGCAAAGCTCGATTAGGTGATCTGCTTGCTCTGCGGTAAGAATGCCTTCAGCCAACCCACGGAATTTCTTTTCCAAGTCAGCATTAGACATTGGATTCTTACTGCTCCCTACTGCGTGCTCAACAAATTTTTCGATTCGCCGTCCATCCTTAAGCTCAATGGATACACGGGCCTGTTCTTCTCGAAGAGCGTTATCGATCGTCGCGCGCACCCGCGTTCTTAACGAAATAACTGAGGCATCGCGGACGGCCTCGTCGGTAAATTCGCGCGGCGAAGCGGAGTCATGTATCAGTGCCACCGCCGCCGCATGAAAGACGCTGAATTTTCCCTCCAGGCCAGTTTGCGGAGACTGTTTGCCGTTGAGTTCCAGCACCAGAGGATGAACACCTAAGTCGATCCGTTCGATCATGCCTGCTGTGATCTTGTGCTGGTCGCGAAGCTGGCGGCACGCGTCGATCACGGGATGGATCACAATTCCGCAAGCAAAGGGCTTGTAGGAGTTTTCCTCAATTTCATAATCCACACCCAGCCCGCGGGTAATTGCGGAGAAATCACGCGAGGAGGCCATCACGTTGGCAAAGCCCTGTTTGGATTCGATGGCTTGCCCGGAACTGGTGAAATTCTTCGCGGCCAGGAGCGCCGCGGTGAGGCCGTTTTGCGCAGCACGGCCAGGATAAAACGCCTTGGACATCGTTCCAAACATCTCTTTCAGCCCCGCGGATTGCGTCGCTGCGATTCCCAAGGCCCAGGTCATCTGCTCAACGCTCAATCCCAGCACCTTCCCGGCAGCCGCGGCTGCGCCAAACACCCCGGCTGTACCTGTGATGTGCCAGCCCGCTTCGTAGTGCGATGGATAAACCGTCTTGCCAATCCGGCACTCCACGTCCACGCCCAAAATGAAAGCTTGCAGGAATTCAGGCCCCGTCATCGGCTGCAGCTCAGCCAGGGGAAACAGCACGGAGGCCACCGGGCCGGCCGGATGAATAATCGTGGAGAGCTGCGTATCGTCGTAGTCCAGCACGTGGGAACTGATCCCGTTGATCAATGCTGCGTGCAAGACATCCAGACGCTGCCGCCGACCCATCACGGTCGCTTGCGGCGGAACTGAGAAGGGTGAAAACGCCTCCAAAGCACGCTCCACCGTCACGTGCGATGAACCGCCAACAGCACAGCCCACATAATTCAAGATCGACCGAACCGCCTCGCGGCGAGCGGTTTGCGGAATGTCCGTCGGACGAGAGTTGACGACGAACTCGGCCAAGCGCTTCGTCGTACCCGCGCCATTGTCGTTCGGCCCTGTCAACTTGGTTGCCTCATCGGCAATCGCCCGGACCGGATCGCAAGCACCGGCCGCCAAAAGTCCGGAAGCGGTCAATCCAGCAGCCTTGAGAAAGACTCGGCGGGCTAGTTGCGGTTTGTTGATCATAATAATTTGAGTTATCGAAGTTGCGCGTGTTCAGCAGCATGACCGAATAAATTAGTTACGAGCTTCACGGCTCGATCATCAGCTCAGCCAGATAAATCGCCGTGATTGGCTGGCCTTTCTCGTTCTTCTCGTGGCTGGAATACCACGAAACCAGGCCGCGTCCATCGTCCAGCGTCACGAAGCCGGGATACGAATTATCCCCCGCGCTGGGCAACTCCGCGAAGGGAACGAGCACATCGTGTTCCAACCAGTAAAGCGTCGTTTTGGGTCCGGCGGGTGTCGTGCGACGGCCGCCCACTACTTGCCGCCCACCCCATTCGGCCAGCAACGGACCGCCGATGTATGCCGGCAGCTTGGCGCGTTTCCAATCCACATAGGGAGGCCGCGCCTGCGCGAGTTGCGATTGCTCCCCACCTTGCCGGCTGAGCGCGAAGAGCGTGCCATCCGGCTTGAAGAGGAACGCGGTCTCATTTCCCAAGGACTCCTGAAATAGCGAGCGGTAACGCCAGATCAGACCATCGTCGCTCACGAGCAGCGCGCCCTGCATGACCTCCGAGCCGCCCCGGCCGCTATCCGATTCCGAAAACCCCGCCTTTCGCCTCCCGCAAAGATAGGCCAAGCCATCGTGCGCCGCCGCGCGCCAGATGTAGTGGCCGTAAGTGCCTTCAAGTTGACGCGGGCCTTCCCATGATTTGCCGTCGCCCGTCCAAACAGCGTAACCCAGGTGCTGGTTGATGTCGTATGCCTCGCGCGGCAGCACTCCCGAGCCGGCATACCAGGTGCCCGTATAGACGAAGAGCTTGTCCTTGAAGCTAAGAAAATGCGGATCGCGCGTATCTCGTAGCGGCACGGAAAAGCGGTGCTCCTCGCGCCACGTGCGTGCATCGTGGCTCGACAGCACGATCACCGACGCCGACGCCGCAACCTGATGTCCGTCTGGGCAACTGCGAAACGTCAGCCAGAAGCGGCCGCGCCAGCGGATCAGATCCGTGAACGCGTTGTGTTCTCCGTTATGAAAGGCGCGGAGAATATTTTCCACGCGCACCTTAGGCTCCGCCCCTGCCAAGGAGACGGAAAGCCCGAAAGTGACGAGCAACAAAGCAACCGTTCGAGTTACCATGTCCAATCCAATCTCCATGAGAGCTGTAAGACCAGGAAGATCGCCGAAGACACAACTTTTTGCGAAGTAACCGGCTTCGCTCTTATACGCCACTGCGTGCGGCAACGAACCGCCTCGCCCCGGGGTCATCTGCCCTTCCATGCCAGACTGGGTCGAAGCCAACAGGAACAGCTCGGCCTTTGCAAAAATCTTCGCCGGAATCTGGTCAAAGTAGCAGACTTCTCAAAGTAGTAGACTAGTGCAGAGCAGAGCCAGCCAACCATCCCCTCGCCGGAAACAGAGCCTCGATATCAGCAGCCATTGTCAGCCTCTCGGGGAGGCCCGGAAGTGCGAACCGACATGAAGTTGTGGCGAAATGAGTAGGCATTCCAAGACGATCTCGTTTCCCCTCTTCCGCCGAAATTTCTTTCCAAAGGGCTAAGCGCCCGCGCGCCGGCAGCATTTCGGCCTTATTTACTTCAGATCTTTCGCGATTCCCGCAAATAACCCCAGGGCTGTCTGCAAATCGTCGGCGATTTCTTGGGCGAGCACGTCGGATTTTGGAAGGTCGTCGCTGTCTTCGATGCTTTTATCCTTGAGCCAGAAAACACCGAAGTTGACCTTGTCGCGCTTCATGTCGTGCGGGTTCCTCGGACTCGCCTCGATCGCTCGCGTAGAGCAAAGGACTGGGAGGCTTCGATTGTTCCACGTGACCCCTAATTTGGGCTGAACTAGCGCTGCTGCCCCGCCCACACGCGCATGGCCAGCAACTCTGCATAATTCGTGGCATGCACGCAATCGTCCTGCCGGTCATCGGGTTTGGTGTACCGCAGAACACGATTGCTGTCGTCAAATTCCCCGACCACATTGACGAAGTCATCCAGAAACGACCCCGATTGGCTGACCTGCGGGAACAACAGCAGCTTCAGTTTAATCCGGCCAAACATCCTACCGATCGTGGGTGTCCGGCCAATATTCCAGCGCGTCAAAGCACCGTGGGGCTTGGGAGTTTCCGTGTCCGCGGCATACAGCATTCCGTAGAATCCGCGGAGGGTATGACCTTGCTCTTTGAGATTTTCGAGCAGGACGCGGTTGTACACACTGCCATTGCCGTTGTCGTCGGCCGCGATCCAGCGGACTCCCAAACGCACGCACAATGCGCTGACGTGTTGCACGATGTGGTTAGGATTCTTCTGCGGCGGCCAGCGATCACAACGCAGTACGCAAAAACGCCGGTCGGGAGCGAACGCAAGCCCGCCTAACCCACCCAACAGAAAAAGTGCGTTGAGATTATGTACGATGTTCGGATCAGCCCATTGGCCACCTGCACCCACCCAACCCATGTCACCCATTGCCAGTTGCTGTGCGCGGAGACTACGAACCTGGTTGTGATCGGTATCGAAAGCGACGAGGACAGCCTCGGCGGCAGAATCAAGGTTCCATAGTTCGGCATAGGTAAGCAGGAACGGCGCATGAGCGTTGATGAACGGTAGAAAATCTGCCCGCTGCCGATCAATCAAATTCGGACCCAATACCAAAGCATCCATGTCCTTCCGCAAAAAACGGCTAATCGCTTCGACGTGTGTGCGTACCATCGGCTCGTTTTCGTTGATCGGCACCCCGGCCTTTTCAAAGAAGCGGTTAATCAGCGCGCGATACAGCGGATTAGTGCGTTTGGAAACAGATTGCAAACGGCCCGTGCCGCCGACGTGGGTTATAGCTGGGATTTGGGCCCGTTTGTCCGGCCGTATCGGGAAGACCTTTTCTATGTAGGACGCCGGTTCGTCGATTTCAAACCCGTCTCCTACGTGCTCTTCCAGGATCCGGGTAATTCGACAGCAAGTCCCCGCTATTCGTGGGCGTCGATTCACCCGTGCTGGCAGGCGGCGGTGCCCACAGCGAGTGACCTGACGGAGCAGTGCTGCTGTCAGATTTCTCGCCTGAGCGTTGGTGCAGGAATGGCCCCGAAACGGAGTGTTTGCCGGCTGCCATTCTTTTGTCAGAGACTTACATCTCACCCAATTGCCAGAAACCGGATCACAAACTGCCTACGCGCCGAAATTAGATGGATCCAATTGCTCGCATCGATTGTCTCTTCCGAAAATCCCCTTTGTCTTGCACGCGGTAATTGTCGGGCTAGTCCTGCAGCGGGCTACGCGTCCGCCGCGCGAGCATTTGCGCGTAATTCGTGGCATGCAGCGCATCGTCGCGGAGGTTGGCCGGCTTGGTAAAGCAGATGGACTTCGCCTCCTCGTCGTACTCGGCCACCTCGCAGATAAACTCGTCCAGAAATGTTCCCGACTGCCGCACCTGAGGAAAAAGCAATAGCCGTTTCTTGATGCGGGAGAAAACGGCACCGATGGACGAAGAGCGATTAACCGTCCATTTCCACAGGGCGCCGTCGCGAAGTGGATCCTGGGTGACAGTCGAATAGTAGATCGCGTAAAGTCCTGGAAGGTTGGTGCCGCTCTGCAGGCGATCGAGCAGAAGTCGGTTGTACACATGACCGTTGCCGTTGCCGTCGGCGGCGATCAACGGCACGCAAAACTGCTGGCACAATTTGGCCACCTCATTAAGTATCGTATTCGGATCGGCGCGCGGAGCCCAACGATCAAATCGCGCGATCCGGAAGATGTCGTTCGCATCGACATAACCAAGCACCAGCACGGTTCCTGAGGTTGTTCCACCGCCCCAGTCGATACCGGCGACGAGCGACGCCCGGCCGTTCGGCGGAATGTCGGCCAGTCGCTGCGCGAACGGACGATTCTCACAGCATTTCTCGATCTCTTCCTTCGTGATGATGTGATCGCCCAGAGTGGTTGGCAATCCCAGCACTTCATTGAGGAATTTGACCGGGTCGTACTCGCGCTGGCAGTTCAGGATCTGCTGGTAGTCGTCCATCCAGGGAACCATGAGATGATTGATCCAAAAGCCAGCGCCCCACGTGGAAGTTGGATTGCGCGGAATCCACGCTCCTCTCTGAGGGTCGAGCAGCCCCTGGCAAGCCGGACAGTTCAGTGCGGTCGGACCTAAAACCCGCTCGTCGAGACGGGTCCGCTGCGTGCAAGTTTGACAAGGAACCTGCCATTCACAGGCCGTTGATCGGGCGAAGGCAATCTCCAGCGGATTGTCGGTCATTTTCGGTGTGCCCGTCAGCACCACGCGCGGAGACTCGGCGTGGCTCAGGGTCTCCATGAGAACCGGCAGCTCGCCGGGTGCTAAATCTTGGTACTCATCGATATAGAGTTCATCGGCGCTAATTCCCCGCACCGCATCCGCGTTCCGGAAGGCCGCCCGGACGTACACGTGGGAGCCATTGTGAAAGGGAATATTTTCCGTGGGGATCGACCGGCGGTAGGGCCACAAGAGGGCTCGCAGAGCGGGACTGTTCATAATGGATGCGCCTAGCCGCTTATGGCTAAACAGTCGCGCTTGCTCGAGCCGCGGGCACACAAACAGAATCTGGGTGCCTGGTTTTATGGTTGCTTTGTACAGTATTTGGTTGGCCAAATAGGTTGATTTTTCGATTTGCCGGCTGCCGCGGATGACGACGTTCTGGTGGGTCGCCGCGTAGACCGCCGGTAAATAAGGGCGCGCGTCCATCGTAAAGGGACGCGCGCGCAAGCGGATGGTACGTTCTGAAAAAGTCCTAAGTCCCATGATCGTTCTCGTGAGCATGGGTGGGGTCGTCAGACCTGCTCTCGTCGTCGTCGGTCTCATCGTCGGGCTCGTCGTCGTCCACGAGCTGGGCGAGCGCTTCGGGCGACAGGCACTTCGTAAAAAAATTAAGCAAATCCGGCCGCTCACGGACAGCGTCTTTCAGTCCTGCCGGGACTGCGTTCCCGGCGGGATCGATGGCAGATTTGTTTTCCTTTTCGCCGAAATGGTCGAGCCTAACTTTCAGCACGCCCATCACGGCATTGCACTCCGCGGGCGTGATCTGCTTCGTCACCACCAGCGGCGGGAGCGTATCCATCGTCGCTAGCGCCCTTTCAACTTCCGACCGCTGAGGCGCAGCCTTGGGGCGCTTTCCGCCCTTCGGGCGAGGTTCGGACGGCCGAGGGGGCTGCCCACCCTGATCGTGACCTGGAATGCCAGCGGTTGTACCGCTGGCGTGGGGAGAATTTCGCATAACTAACTCCTATTCATAAAACAGTTGATACAGGTACAAAACGACTTCACGGGGCTGCAGTTCTGAATCTCCTAAGAGGTGGTGCGGACAGGTGTTACACGTGCTGCGACCACCGCAGCACCGGCAGCTGGAACAGACTTTTTCGTTTTGTTCGCCGAGGGCGGCGGCGACCACTTGGCCCAGGTTGGCGAGCGATTTACGACGAGCCGGTGGACGCCGGCGAGCAGTCGTTCTGCTTCTGGCGAAACCAGCGCGGCCGTAACTTTGCGAATCAGCATCCCCATCGTGGCTGGCCGGGTGATCGGCAAGACTCCGGCCAACTCCGCGGTGGTGATCTGCGGGCGAGAAATCACCTGCTCGACCACCACAAACCACGCCAGCAGCGGCACGCGGGATTTGGCGTAGATCGTGCCAAAGCGCGTGGAGTACTGTTGGTGACAGCCCGTGCACTCATACGCTTGCCGGGTCCGCAGCCAGCTCCGCTTTTTCGCCTGGCAGCCAGGGCAGCGCCACTTTCGTTGACGTTTTTGCCAATCTCGCAGGTAGGCTTCGCACTGCTCTTCTGTGGCAAACAAACATGCTGCCTCCACGTCAGGCGCAGCGGAGACTGGGGGCGTTAGCCGATTGAGGGCCGTGAAAAAACTGCGCTCGTGGCCCCGGCGGTAACGGGCCGTCCGCTCGACCATGTGGCTCGACAGCGCGGACACGAACCGCAGATCGTCGCCCTGAATATTGGCCAACAGCTCAATGGCCGCGGCGTTTTGCTCGCCGGTGCGGAGCGCCGCGGCCTCGGCGGATGATGCCATTTGCATCGCCGCGGCATGATGCGCCAGCTGGCCAACAAGTATTTCTTGGAGTGGCGTCTGCGGGTTCAGCTCCGCGAACAGCGCCGCGCGAAAATCGGCTACAGCCTCGGTGAGCGCCGCCGGAAAGATCGTTTTGGCGGTGAGTCCGTGCGTGACGGCATTGCCGGCCGATGATGGAGTTGTCGGAGCCATGTCCAGATTCGGTGGATAGCGTCGCCTGCCGTGGGGCAGAAATCTCTGTCCCGCCAGGTTGAACTGCCAAATCATGGACAAGCACGCGCAGGGCGTCACGACCGTTTCACTGACGGTTGGCTGACATCAGAGCTCCTGCGCCGCCATCTCGTGGTCGGCAGGGAGATGGTTAAGAGCGCGGGAGCTGGTTATTTGCGAGGAAAAGTGAGCTGCCCGCATCCAACGACAGTCGTCTCAGAAATAGGCGACCCCCCAAATTATTCGCCCCAAACGACTTCGTCGAAGATTTTCTCGAGGGAGCGGCAGCGGTGATGAAGAATCGCCGTGACTGAGAGGTGCCGCGCGGTGCGTTCGATCGGGTGGATCAGTGCATGTCCAGGCACGGGAAGAAAAAGTTGTTCTTCTTTCTAGCGGCTCAGAAACTTTTGCACCTGGCCACCGTCGTAAGCACGGGCTCCGACGCCGACGACCGGGATCACACGATTACTGCGCCTGCGGCAAGTGACAATGCAGCCCGTCGAGAGGCACGTTCACTTAGTCGGCAATGGGCGTGCGGCCTGTCGCAGTGCTACGGAGCGCAGTCGGTACCATTCGGGTCGACGATTTCCCACCAAATTTTTGTGCCGCTGCAGGCACTGTGGAAGCACAGCCCCACGGCGTCATTGGCGTCTTGCACTGCCTTATACACGTAGGCTTGGTCTTTCTTGCGGAAGGGACTAGCAATCACTTCTGGCCAGCCAGCGTCCTCGAAGGCCTCGAACAGGATCTCTTTTTTTGTTTTCGATCCGGCACGCCGGCGAAGCTCGCAAATGAGATTTTCGCCAAGCCACAGTTCGCCGTTGCGGTACGACGGCCTTGTGTCCACAGCGGGAGCGGCAGCGACCTGCTCCTGGGGCTCGATATACTCCAGCAGTTGTTGATCCTCGTCGAGCAAAAGGAAGCCTAGCTTCCGCGCGAGGTCGATCACCGCTCGATCCAATGACACGTTCTTAGCCCAGGACCAAATCTGTACCATGCTGCCCTGTACATCACTTTGCATGACGCGCTGGCGCTCGTCCTCCTTCAGTAGTCGAGTCCAAATGCGCGTCCGAAGTTCCCGATAGCGCACTTTTTGCGCCAGGTCGGTAAAGCGCTCTCTTATGAAGGTTGGGACGTGCCGTGTTTCATCAAGACAAGTTGGTGGTTGAGCGGTCATCGACTATTTCCTTGTAGAATTTTTTTAGCGAAGTCATCCGAGTTGCGCTATGGACCTCCTTCACGGCCTCGCGTGGACGGTCCGAGACGGTGCAGGGCCGCTAATTTTCTGGCATTTTCAAATCGTGGCGTAAAGACCAATTTTCTGACCAGTGTTTTTTGGCGTCAGCTTGGCGAACGGCGGGCCCTCTATCGCCAGCTGCGAGGTTGTCCAACGATTGAATTCTCGTTCACTCGTTTTAGTTCCAAC
>JANNTN010000046.1:0-2981 GCA_031394445.1 Anatilimnocola sp. | reverse complement strand
GTGGCCCGGCGTATCGAGCAAGTTGACCTGAAAGCCGTCGAACTCAAACGTCAAGACCGTCGAACTCACCGAGATCCCGCGCTGGCGCTCCAGTTCCATCCAGTCGGATGTGACGGCCCGCTGCGACTTGCGGCCGCGAATGACGCCGGCCACATCGAGGCAGCCACCGTACAGCAGCAACTTTTCCGTGAGAGTTGTCTTCCCGGCGTCAGGGTGAGAGATGATGGCAAACGTACGCCTGCGCTCGACTTCGCGGCGGACCAATCGCTCGATTTCGTTCATGAACTTCTCGTACCAGAAATGAATAGCAGGAATTTTCGTGACATGAATCGGCTCCGAGTAAGGGGCCTTTCAAGGACGCCCCTGCCTCAAAGAGGCAGTCGTTCGCCAGGCAAATGACATTGCGGGAGACAACATCGGCAGGCGGCGAATAATCAGCCGAGAACTAGGGTGGCGTGAGAGAAAGTGAAACAACGAGCGAGTTCGCCGCGAGCCCTGGGGCTCGCGGATGTGCGAAATAGGTGCGTTGAGTCACCAGCATGGAAATGCCTAGGTCGGAAAGCCGCGAGTATCGAATTCAACACTCGCGGCGTTTCTCAACCTTACTGGACGCATCTCGCTTGGGCAAGTGCGACTAATTCAGGCGATCTCACTGCTTTTACTTTGCTTTCTTTCCGGTGGCCACGCGCCCTTTCCATTAAATAATCATCGGCACGCGGATGCCTCCTTCCAAAAGCTGGCCCACGGCTGAGATAGCGGCAAGTCAGCATCCGTAACTTTGGAGCGCGGTGACGCCTTCACGAACGGCGGTCTGATACAGCCACAGGTCTCCGCCGTAAGCGAGCATCCGAAAGCCCTGATCGAGCAACTTTTTACCCCCGGCGATATCGCCTGCGAGAAACCCTGGCACTTTTCCGTAGCAGCCGCACGCATCAAGCACGCGTGCAACCGCATCCTGAAACAGCGGATGATCGAATTGGCCCGGAATACCGAGCGAGTTCGACAAATCGAAGTGCCCGATCCAGAGCACGTCGATCCCCTCAACGGCCGCGATCTCATCCACATTGCGAACACCCGTGGCGGTTTCGATCTGCGCGATCAGCAACGTCTCACTGTTGGCGGTACGAATCTTCTCGACGATATCTCCCCCGGTGTAACCGTCATGAGCCACCGTGAACGCCGCGCCACGTCGCCCCAGCGGCGGATATTTTGCTGACGCCACAATGATCGCGGCCTGTGCGGCGTTCTCAACCATCGGTGCCATAATTCCCATCGCGCCCATGTCAAGCGTGCGCGCGATGAAGTGGTACTCGGTCGCCGGAATGCGGACCAGCGGAATCATATCCGTCGAGCAAGTCGTCGCGATGAGCATGCGAATGGTCTCGATGCTCCAGCCGGTGTGCTCCATGTCAAAGATGGCGAACTCGGCACCGGCCTGAGCAGCCAACCGCCCGATGCCGGTCGTGTTGAATTCGAACATAAATGTGCCGATCGAACGCCCGCCGCTTTGAACTTTGAGTTTGACGTGATTGGGTCTCATGGTGGCTTCCTGGAGTGAGTCGATCAGGTGGAAAATGAGGTTTTCACAGTTGCATGTCATTCGCGTCGCGACGCGTACTGTGCGAGCTTTTGTTTCAATCCTGCCTGCATCAATACCTCGCGATTGACGACATCCTGCGGTACACGTCCGGCGGCGACATCCAGAATGCTGCGGCAGGCCGCTCGTCCGTTGCCGCGAAACAGCTCGTCAGTCCAACAGATAGCATGCGGCGAAAGAATGACATTGTCCAGCGATAGCAGCGGGTCGTCGGCATCAATCGGTTCCTTCTCGAACACATCCAGCGCCGCCCCGGCAATCCGCCTCGCTTGCAGAACTTCCGTAAGCGCACGTTGATCGACAAGCGGGCCGCGAGCCACATTGATCAGAAAAGCTGTCGGCTTCATCCAGGCGAGTCGCTCGCGATTGAGCAAGTGATGCGTGTCGGGCGTAAGCGAGCAACAAATGCAGACAAAGTCGGACTGCTTCAGCAGCGATTCGAGGCTCAGTAACTCAACGCCGCTGGCTCGCGCGACATCCAATGACACGAACGGATCGAATGCCAACGGCCGCATCTCCAGCGGAGCCACTACGCGCAATATCTCGCGTCCGATATTCCCCAATCCGATTAAGCCCAGCGTGCGACCAGTCAGCCCCACGCCCATGTGTTCGAGCTTTTCGCTCCAACGCCCCTGCCGAGTCAGTTGATCCTTGGCAAATAGCTTGTGCGATAACACCAACAAGAGTGTCAGCGCAGAAACCGCCACTGGCCGCCGCACTCCGGAGGGCGTGATCGTGAGTAGCACTTGGTTCCGCGAGCAGGCAGGAACATCGATATTGTCGTAGCCAACGCCAAAGCGCGCGACAATCGCCAGCCGCTGGCAACCTGCCAGTGTTCTCTCCGTTACTTTCGGTGCCAGCACCAGAAGCGCGTCGAATTGGTTCGCCACGGCCGCTGGCAGCTCGGAGCCCAAGTCGGGCAGGAACTCGTACCGAATCCGCGGATCCTCGGCGAGCACGTCAAGGCCGATATCACCGAATCCCAGCGTCCCGTCCGGCTTCAAGAAATCTCGCGTGATTCCAACACAGAACGGTTCAAACACATTGCGACTCCGCTGCAAAACCGGCGTTTCGTTGGAGAACCATCTGAAAAATCGTACTGGTATGCCAGTTGGTCGTCTATGGTTTCACGTCTGAACTTCGCGAAGCGTCAAGCGTCGCTCAGACAAATGCCCGTCAGCCATTCGCCTCAACATCCGCCTCACGCTGCTGATTAGCACCCGGTGGCAAATTCAAGCGATTTCGACAGGCGACACGAACTTAGACATCTCCGCGCTCGCGAAATCGTCCATCCCCTGAGCGGATGTCGGCGAGGCGGGCGGAGGGGTTGGGGAGGGTGATGCTGGAGGGGGGACGGACTTCGCCGAGGGGGAGAAACTGCTCG
>JANNTN010000045.1:0-12313 GCA_031394445.1 Anatilimnocola sp. | reverse complement strand
CTCTCAAGGGGCACACCGCCCTGATTCAGAGCATCGCCTTCAGCCCGGATGGCAAACGACTGGCTTCGGGCGCGGCCCCTTCAAGCGGGCGACAGCGTCAAGGAGGCGAAGTGAAGGTGTGGGATGCGGAGACTGGTCACGACTTGCTAACTTTGAAAGCCGGCGGCACCGGACGCGTCACTTTCTTCGGTCCCGACGGCAACTGGCTGGCCTGCGATGCCGGCGGCATGATCAAAATCTACGACGCCACGCCGCTGCCGGAGAAGCCTTGACCGCCAGGCGACCGACGCGGCAAACCACTGCAAATGCCGGCGGCGGGAGCGGCCCAAGCTTTCCGCCGCCGCGTTGTTTTTGCGTACCGTCTCGCATCGCAACGATCGCGGCTTATTCCCGAGAACCCAAATCCTTTTTCGAGACGCGTTGAAAAACGACCGAATGATGGCGCACGCCGACGTAGCGTCCCGGATTCTGCGACTCGCGACTTACTGAAGACCGGGTAGTGGGTCAGTTTGAATTTCGCTTTTTGTACGGGCCGCGCTTTTTCGGCTGATCGAGCGGCAGCAAGTCGATAATATCCTCGATCTTCCACTTGTGCTTGGCAACGCCAGCGGCGACGGCAGGGGTCGTTTTCAGTGTTTGGTGAACCCGCACGAAGTTGTGGTTGAAGAACGTGATAGCCACGCTGTAGGCCAGCATTTCAGCCTTCTTGGAAAATGCATTGGTCAACCGCGTGTAGCGTCGATTGCCCATGCGGATGTTCAGGTTTTGCCGTTCGGCGTAGCTGGTCGAAATCAGCTTCTCGTCCGGCGTTCCATCGACCTGACGCTTCTCAGTACCCAGGCACTTGCCGGGGCTGTATTTGGTGTCGTGGTCTTCGGTGCCGTACTTCTTAATGAGCATGGCATAATCGACCGCGCCGCCCATGTAGTTTTCGATGGGTTCGGCGTATAAGCGGTTGCCGTCTGTCGTTAGTTGAACCCGATTCGCCAGCCGTTCCTTCATGTCGCCAATGAAAGCCCAAGCGTTGGCCGCATCGCGATTACCAAGCCGCCAAGTCACGATCAGCTTCGTGTCGGCACAAAGAGCCGTCCACGTCCACATCGACCCTACGCCCTGGGTGTAGCGCAGGTGGTCGGGCAGGTTCTTATCCTTGGCATAGCAAAAATTCCAGATTTCATCGCACTCGATTCGCTTGCAGGGCAGGTCACGCAGAACCACGTCTTGGAATTCCAGGCACGCTTGGCCAACGACCTTCGTCAGATTTTGAATCGTGTTCTTCGCTACGCCCGTAATCCGCACGGTTGAACGGATCGAGCATCCCTCGACCAAGCAGCGAATTACGGCAGACATCTGTTGTTTTGAAAGCTTGTTCATGTCGCCAATTATGCTTGATCGGTTAAGCATTGTCAATATGCTTGCGGTAAGCATCCCATTGTTTTATGCTTGCGGTAAGCATAAGCTGAGGACGTTGCCGTGCAATCCCACATAAAGGAAGAAGACATGGAAGACGGTGCGATGCAGGAATTGGGTGCAGAAGGTGGACGGGCAAGAGCGATGGCCCTGTCAAAAGCCGAGCGATCGCGGATCGCCAAAGAGGCTGCTGAGGCCCGTTGGCATTCCGACGTTCCCCAGGCTGTAAACCAAGGGGAATTGAAGATCAGCGATGTTGTGATTCCATGCGCAGTAATCGAGGAAGTGCCAGGCGACAGCACCACTGCAATTCGCGTTCTGACACAACGCGGAGTGCTGGTCGCACTAGGACGCCACAAGAACCCGACAAAGGGCCAAACATCGATCGACGACAAGCCCGCTTTCTTGGCTGCCAACAACCTTAACCGCTTTATACCAGAGGAGTTAAAGCGATCGTGGACTCCGCTGAAATTCCGCATGCGCGGCGTGGCTGGTGGATACCAGGGGAATATCGCATTTGGCTACCGTGCCGAGATCATTCCCCAGGTTTGTAGGGTTTTTCTCGATGCCGATGCGGAAGGCGAGCTGCTTCCAAGCCAAAAACACATCGCCTTCCGCGCCAGAATGCTTCTGTCGGGCTTAGGGACCGTTGGTATTTTTGCGTTAGTCGATGAGGCCACTGGCTATCAAGACGATCGCGCTCGCGATGCTCTCGCAAAGATACTAGAGCAATTCGTCGCAAAGGAGTTGCGTCGGTGGGTTAAGACGTTTCCGCTCGACTATTTTCGAGAGCTTTGCCGGCTACGTCACGTTACTTTTTCTGACAACATGCAACTTCCCCAATACTTCGGTCATCTGACTAATGACATCGTTTACTCGCGCCTAGCGCCTGGTGTTTTGGCTGAGATTAAAAAGAAAAATCCATCTGTCAATGGAAGGCGTAAGGACAGGAACCATCAATGGTTAACGGATTCTATGGGCCACCCAAAACTGCTTGGCCTCTTGGGTTCGGTCGTTACGCTAATGAAGATCAACGCGGAATACGAGCCATTCCACGAAATGCTCGACAAGATTCACCCGATCTATCGAGACATGCCACTTTTCAAGGGAATGGAAGACGACTAGTTTTTTCCCCACCGCTTCGCCGCCGCCTTCTTGGCGATCGCCTTCCGTTTCGCGGGCGACAACTTAGCCGCTCGCGCGTTACCACCCTTGAGGCCACCCAGCCGGCCCAGGGCGACCGCTGCCGGATTCTTCTCCGGCTTCTCGGCTTTGGGTTCCGCGTCCGGTACGATGGCGTCCAGCACGCCACGGGCGAGTTGCTGGGTATCTTTTTGCTTGCTTGAGCGTTTAGGCATAGCTCTAATTATGCCGCCCTGTGCAACCATGTCAAACGGAGAATCGTCAGCGCTATGTCCACGCAGAATCCAAACGAGTCGCCGCGAACCGAAAGCCTGCCATTTACACCCCTTAACCCTAGCACTGCCGACTTGGAGAGAAGGGTTATAGAGCTAGAGCGGCGAGTGGGGGTGTCGTGGTTCCTGAGTAATTATTTCCTTACCAGAGTGTTCGTGGTATGGGCCTATTTTCTCATGGGCTATGCCATGATCTTTGCTGTAGTCGCGCCCGTTATGTATTTGATTGCCTGGCTACTTCCGCGATTCTGATTTCAAACTAACCCACTACCGAAGACCGAGCAGCCTTGCTTGCCTTCGGGACGACGTTGCAGCACAATAAGTGTGTGGATTAGCATGCCGAGTTTCTTTGCCAAATCGTGCAAATTCCGTAATTCCTTGCTGCATAACGACTTCCCAACTCACGAGTTGCGTCCATGCCCGACTACATCGACCCGCATATTCACATGGTGTCGCGGATTACCGACGACTATGAGACGCTGGCGCGGATGGGCTGCGTGGCGATGAGCGAGCCGGCATTTTGGGCCGGGTTCGACCGCTGCTCGGTCGATGGCTTTCGCGATTATTTCCGCCAGCTAACGGACATCGAGCCGAAGCGGGCGGGGCAATATGGCATTCAGCACTTTTGCTGGCTGTGCATCAATGCCAAAGAGGCCGAGAACGTCAGCCTGTCGCGCGAAGTGATCGCGATGATTCCGGAGTTTCTTGATAAGCCGAACGTGCTGGGGATCGGCGAGATTGGTCTGAACAAAAACACGCGGAACGAAGCGACGGTGTTTGTCGAGCATCTGGAACTGGCGGTGAAATACGACCAACAGATTTTGATTCACACGCCGCATCTGGAGGACAAGTATCAGGGAACCCGGATGATTTTGGACATGCTGTGTGACGACAGCCGGATCGATCATTCTCGCGTGCTGGTCGATCACGTCGAGGAGCACACGGTGCGGCATGTGCTCGACGAAGGATTTTGGGGAGGGATGACGCTCTATCCCACGACCAAATGCACGCCGCAGCGGGCTTGCGACATCATTGAAATGTACGGCGCGGACCGGCTGATGGTGAATTCCGCCGGAGACTGGGGACCGAGTAAGCCGACCGCGGTGCCTGATTTCATCATGGAAATGCGGCGGCGGAAGCACCCAGAGAGTTTGATCCGGAAGGTCGTGTACGAAAACCCGATCGCGTTTTTCAGCCAGAGCCAGAACTTTTCATTTCAGCCGCGGGAGGTTGCGGTGGCTGCGGCGGAGCGGATCAAGGCCAGCGCGTAGATTTCCGGCTCGTTACTTCGGCGTTTTGACGCGCTTCCAGGCGAGTATCCGCGGCGGATTGGGGTCGCCGTCGAGCAGGCCCCAAACTTCGATAAAGTAGTCGTCTTCGGCGCGGTAGATGTATGAATTCGTCTCGAAACGCTGTTCGCCTTTGTCTGGGCCGGCGGTCACCACGGAATTGAAGAAGGAAAAAACGCGAACGGGGCCGCGCTTTTCGATTTTGAATTGCGACCGATGGGCGGTGACGACGTTTCCCATGTCGTCATAAGTGGTCACCGTGTCGGAGTCCTCAAAGACGTCTTTGACGACGCGGAACTGCGTGCCGGCCTTGTTTGTAAACGTGTGCTCCCAGCGGCCCATCACGCGTTTGAGTTCGTCGGCTTTCTCGTCAGCGATTGATGCGGTTGAAAATGAAAGGATGACGATGCAGCAGGACAGCGATCGTGAAGCAATCATGAAATGCCTCTGGGTTGTCGAGTGTGGCGGTCAGGATAATCCTCTTCAGGCGATTTGAACACGTTGATTTCGGTTATTTGCTGACGACGTGATGAGGTGTTGTGTGGCATGTACGGAGTACTCAGCAGTCAGTACAAAGTACGGCAAGTGCCTTTTAATTGACGGGGAGAAAGACGTGGCTGAAACGCGGTTTGATGTTTTGTGTATTGGCAATGCGATTGTCGATGTGCTCGCGCGGGTTGAGGATTCGTTCCTAGCCAAGCATGGCTTGACCAAGGGCATGATGCGGCTCATTGATGAAGAGACCGCCGAACGGCTGTACGCCGATATGGGACCGGCGGTCGAGATTTCCGGCGGATCGGCCGGAAACACCGCCGCGGGGGTCGCATCGTTCAGTGGTCGGGCTGCCTATTTTGGCAAGATCAAGAGCGATCAACTCGGCGACGTGTTCACACACGATTTGCGCGCGCAAGGAGTCAGTTTCGGATCGCTGCGCGCTACGGCTGGGCCGGCGACTGCCCGTAGTTTCGTTCTGGTCACGTCCGACGGCGAGAGGACGATGAACACCTATCTCGGCGCGTGCGTGAATCTCACAACCGCCGATATCGACCCGGCCACCATCGCAGCGTCGCAGATCACGTATCTGGAAGGCTATTTGTGGGACCGGCCAGAAGCGAAAGAAGCCTTTCAACTTGCGGCAAAAATCGCTCGCGAGGCTGGCCGAAAAACCGCGATCAGCTTATCCGATTCCTTTTGCGTCGATCGCCATCGAGATAGCTTTTTGGAGCTGATCCGCAATCAGATTGACATCGTCTTTGCCAATGAGAGCGAAATTTGCTCGCTCTATCAGACGTCGAATTTCGATGCCGCCCGTGATGCAGCTCGACGCGACTGTGAAATTGCCGTGCTCACTCGCTCCGAGCAGGGTTCCGTAATCCTGAAGGGTGACGCAACTTGGACCGTACCGGCGTGCCCGATTTCCCAAATCGTTGATGCGACTGGCGCTGGTGACTTGTTCGCCGCAGGGTTTTTGCACGGGCTGACCAGCGGCCTGCCGCTCGACCACTGCGCTAAGCTGGGCGCTCTGGCCGCCGCAGAGGTGATTAGCCACATGGGTGCCCGGCCAGAAGTGAATCTAGCGGAGCACGCCAAAGCGACAGGCCTGCTTTAGCCAAGACGCTCAGCTTCTCTTGACCCGCATTGGCCGCTTTTGCTAATAGCGGGTGGGAAATTGTTCCTCGCTAGCATGGAGGCTGCGATGCGCGCTTTGATATACTCTGTTTGGTTTTTGATTTTCTTAGCTTTCGTTGTGCCTGCCGCTGCGCAATTTCCCGTGCAAGCACTTCCCGGCCAGGCTCCGGCACCCTTGCCGGCTGAAGCAACTCCAGCAGCCTCCGCACCCACAGTCCCCGCCGCGCAGGCTGAAGAAACCTTCGCGGTGTGGAGTTCGATCGAACAACTAGTTGGCAAGGACGTTGCCAAAGCGTTGCAAATTGTGCGGAGTGTTTGGCAGTTTAAGATCATTTCCAAACCGGTCGTAACGGTCGGCATACTCGGCAGCGGTATCGTCCTGCTCGGTCTCAGTTACATTGCAGCCGGAATGATCAGCCGGTGGACGGCGGCAAAGTTACTCACTCGCTTTCACCTGAATCGAAGCGATGTAGCGCCGGTGCAGTCACTGACGTACTACGTTTTGTTGGCGATGTTCACGATGCTGTCGCTGACGATATTGGAAGTGCCGATCACAGCGTTCAGCTTCCTAGGCGGTGCTCTCGCCATCGGTGCCGGTTTTGGCAGCCAGAATATTGTCAACAATTTCATCAGCGGGCTGATTCTACTGGTGGAGCGGCCAATTCGCGTCGGCGATGTTGTCGATTTGGATGGCAAGACGGGAACGGTCATGCAGATCGGTGCCCGCAGCACGAAGTTTGCAACGAGCGGCAACCGGGAAATGATCGTGCCGAACAGCAAGCTGTTGGAAACGAGCGTCATCAATTGGACGCTGACCGATGACGTGGGTGGCTGCGCGGTCGCGGTAGGCGTGGCCTACGGCTCGCCGACGCGCGAGGTGGAGCGGCTGCTCAAGCAGGCAGCGGCGGAGAACCAGCATGTGATCCAAGACCCGGCCCCGGATGTCGTGTTTGCTGATTTTGGCGACGATGCGTTGAAATTCGAGCTGCGATTTCGCGTAAACTTGCGCCAGACTCGCAAAACAGATGTGGAAAGCGAATTGCGGTTTGCGATTGACGAGCTGTTCGCACGCAGGGGAATCGTGATGGCCTATCCGCAGCGGGACGTGCATTTGAACGTGATGCGGCCGGTGGAGGTGCGGCTGGCGCAGGGGCTGAGCCTGGCAAAAGCGGCGTGAGGAATTAGGGAGAGCAAAGTTTGAGGCTGGGGAGGGTAGGGTGAGAATTACCTCTTGGGCGTTAAGATGGCGGCGAGAATAACGCCCAGGGGAATATCGGATGAGTCGCAAGAATCGACGTCGTAAAGCACCGAAGGTGGTGAGGCGGACGCAGCCGGGGTCAGCGCCGGGCACGGTGATTGTCGATCCGTCGCAGCCGAAGCCAACCATAACCGTATTGGCGTATGGCGCGGGGGAGCTGGTGGAGATGCAGGTGGAAACCCCAGCGGAGGCGCGGGCGCTGGTTGGGCGGCGGCCCGTGACGTGGATCAACGTGGAAGGCTTGGGGGACGCGAAGGCGATCGAGCAGTTTGGCGAACTGTTCGGACTGCACCGGCTGGCGCTGGAAGACACGGTGAACGTGCATCAGCGGGCCAAAGTGGATGTGTATGGCGAGGTGGAGAAACGGGAGGGCGTTGTTGCTGAAACGCTGAGCCCAGAAGCCCAGGAGATGGCCGACGCGAACGTCATTCTGTTCGTGGTGCTGCGGATGGTATTTTGCACGGCCGATAGTGGCGAGCGGTGCGGGACGGAACAGGTCAGCATGTTTGTCGGCCCGAACTGGCTGATTAGCTTTCAGGAAGGGCAGCCTGGGGATAGCTTTAGCCGGGTGCGGACGCGGTTGCGAGAAGGGAGTGGCCGGATGCGGACGCTGGGGAGCGATTACCTGGCGTACGCGCTGATCGACGCGGTGATCGACAATTATTATCCAGTGCTGGAAGTCTATGCGGAGCGGTTGGATGACTTGGAAGAGCAGGTAATGGATCCGGTTGACCGGCGGGTGATGGATTCACTGCATGAAGTGAAGGCCGATTTGCTGCAGTTGCGGCGGGCAATCTGGCCGCTGCGGGATGCGATCGCGTTGTTGGCCCGCGAGGAGAATGCGCGGATCCGTGATGATACGCGGGTGTATATGCGCGATTGCTATGACCACGTCGTGCAGGTTGTTGAGTTGATCGAAACCTATCGCGAGCTGACGGCGGACCTGCGCGATTTGTATATGTCGTCGCTCAGCAATCGCATCAACGAAACGATGCGAATTTTGACGATCTTCTCGACAATGTTCATTCCCCTGACGTTCATCGTGGGCGTTTATGGAATGAATTTTGACTACGCTGGAGGGGAGAATCCGCTGAACATGCCGGAGCTGCAATGGTATTGGGGCTATCCGATGGTGTGGGTAGTAATGTTGGCGTCGGCGGGGTCGATGCTGGTCTATTTTTATAAGCGCGGGTGGATTTTTCGGCAGTTGTGAAGAGGCAATTACGAGAGGAAGTTTTTGCGGAGGGCAGAAAGTTCGTGCTCGTAGCCGCCGGAGAGAATGGGGAAGCGGCACCAGGTTTTGGGATCGAGGTTTTCGTCGTCGAGGTGGAACGAGGGAGCGTAGCGTTCGCGCTTCCATTGGTTGCGCGACCAGAGGCGGAAAAATCGCTCGATCCAGCCGACGAGCTGCAGTCGCGAATATTGCGGGAAGTCAGCCTGCATGACCGAAAACACTTCGCTGGGAGAGAGCTTGTCGCGAATGGCGCAGCGCTCGATGGCATCGAGCAATTCGTAAGGCATCAAATCATCTTCGTCGGTTTGTTTTGACGATGGGGGACGCAGCTCGGCGGTGGGAGCCTGATTATTGACGGCGGCCAGCTCGGGGAGGGGGCCAATGCCGTCGGGGCCGGTTGTTTCGCACCACCGGAGCCAGCGGCGGATGAATGCTTTGTCGATGCCGGCGATGGGAGCGAGGCCGCCGCTGGTATCGCCGTCCATGGTGGCGTAGCCGACAGCAGCTTCCGAGCGGTTGCTGGTTGAGAGCAAGAGCGCGCCGCGAATGTTGGTGAGCATCCACACTCCTGGTGCTCGAGCGCGGGCCTGGATGTTTTGCAAAGCAACATCGTCCGTTTTCCAGTCGAGTTCACGGCCGAGGCCACGCGTGACGAGCGTCTTGTACTCTTCGACGACGCGATCGACGTCGAACTCGAAGTACTCTGCGCCCAGCGCCTCGGCGACCGTGCGGGCTGCGTTTCGCGTTACGTCACCGCTGTTGCGAGTGGCTTGATAGACACAGGCGAGCAGGCGGTGGACGAGTTGTTTATTTGTTTTGGCCTTGTTTGTTTTAGCTTCGTCGAGGCCGCGAATGTGGCCGAGTTTTTTTAGGAAGGCGTCGGCACCGAGTTCGCTGAGAGCAAAATCGACCATGCGAGCGACCAGATACGAGCAGGCGGCTGAATCGGCTCCGCCAGAGAGCGAAACGACGAAGCCTTGTGAACGGCTCTTGCGGAGGTAGTCGAAAAGAGCCAGCGACTCCGCGCGCGAAAACTCTTCTTCTTTGATGTGTGGGGAGGATTCCCAGGCAGGATGCGTTGAGGCTGATTTTTCGGGGTTGATTGACGGGAAAGCGAAATCGGCACCGAGCCAAGTCGCGTCGAGTTCGTGGAGCTTGGGGCGAAAGCTCACTGAGCGGGCGCGGTTCATGCGGACCAGGTCGATATCGACGACGGCGTGCGTGACGTGCCAATCGGCGTAAGAAAAACGCGGACCGGTGACGAGGAGCTTGCCAGCTTGGGCAATCATGGCGTCGCCGTCGTAGATGGCACGGCCAGACTCGTTGCCGAGCAGGTTGGCATAGATGTAACCGACGTTGAAGGCTCGCGAGCCTTCGATCACGAAGCGCTTGCGGATTTCATGCTTGCCGAAGGCGAAGTGGCTGGCACTGGGATTAAAAATGAGATCGACGCCACGCGAGGCGAGTTCCGCGCCGGGACGATCGGCGACCCAGGCGTCTTCGCAGATTTCAAATCCGATGCGAATGCCGCCGACTTCGAAGACAAAGTCGCCGATTTCATACGTTTGGCCGTTTGGGGCGCGGAGCGTGTAATGAACTTCGGCGGGAAAGGGCTTGAACCAGCGCTGCTCGTAATGGATGCCGTCGCCGGCAAGGTTTTGCTTAGCGGCGAAACCCAGGATGTTGCCGTCAACGACCAGGCAGGCCGTATTGTAGAGCGAGCCACAGACCATGAGGGGCAGGCCGAACGAGACGACCATGCCCTTGGTTTCGAGCTTGAGCTGCTCGAGGATTTCGAGGGCCATCTGCTGCGTGCCGGGGGCGTGGAAGGCGTCTTCGCAGCCGTAGCCAGTGATGCAAAGCTCGGGGAGGCAGAGGATGCTGACGCCGGCCTCGCGGGCGACGGTGATGGCACCACGGATGCGCGTGGCGTTGCCGTCCCAATCGAGGGGGGTTTGGTTGAGGACGGCGGCACCGACGCGAATGAGCTTCATACCTTAATCATACAACGGGCTGAGAGGGGTTTTTGGCGACGAGGATGGCATCGTGGCGGTTGTCGGGGGAAGGGCCTTCGTGGTAGTGGACGATTTCGAGGTTGGCAGCGAGGCGGGAAAGTTGGCCTTCGTCGAAAAGGAAGGGGGCGGGGGGCTTGTCGCAAATGGCAAGATTTTGCTTAGTGGGTTGTATGACGACGAGGACGCCGCGTTCGGACAGATGACAAGGAAACTGAGGAAAGAGATCCGGGCAGAAGTAACAGAGGCTGAGGATGAGGTCGAAAGGGCCGGCGGGGAGTGGTTGTTGTTCGAAGTCGAGGGCGAGCGTCGTGAGCGACACGCCGGAGGCAGCGGCTCGCTGGCTGGCGAGGGCGAGGCCGACGGAGGAAACATCTGCAATGGTCACGTCGAGGCCGCGACGGGCCAGCCAAATCGAGTTGCGGCCACCGCCGCCGGCTATTTCGAGGGCGCGGCCGCAATGGGGTAGGTAACTCGAAAGACTGAGGAGCGCGGCGGAAGGTTCAGAGGGCGCATTGGCTGGGTCGGCGTATTTGGCGTCCCATTTCTGGCGATCGAAGTCTGACATAACGACCTTTGCCCCTTTGGCGCATAACTATCGGAGCGGGCGCAACTGTCTGATGGCACGCTGACGATTGAGCAGTACGCTGGCTGGCGGCTCTCTCTGCAAGAATTTTATGAGCTGCGACGAAGTGATTGCTAATTGAGCGGCTGCCGCGGCAATATCCCAATCGCAGGCAGCCAGTCGGTCGAGTGCTTCGGCCAGCAAGGCGGGAAAATCGGCGTGTTCGGTGCTGACGGTTATTTTCTGGTTTCGGACGCGAGAAACCCATGTTTCGCTGAGACATTGATCCCGATCGACGGGTTCACGAACTTCGAGCGATAGATTGACCCGCAACCGTTGCAGCGCGGCTTGGCGATTTAGGTCTTGGCTGCGGCGCTCGCTGGCCGCTCCTACTACTCCTGTTGGTTTGTGCTTGATGACGACAGCCGTTTCGACCTTGTTGCGGTGCTGGCCGCCTGGTCCGCCGCGGCGCGTGCGCTGGATCTCGCAATCGGCTAGCAGAACATCGGGCGGAAAGGCGGCAGGGTGCATCGTGGCTATTGTGGGGAGGTGAGCGATTTGCCGTTGTCGGTGATCAGGATTCGTCACCTGTCATTTGTCATTGGTCACTTGTTATTGGTGACAAGGTTGTTGTAATGGCAGGCTTGGTACTTTGTACTACTAGAGGGAATGGGGCTAACAGGGGACTGGGGCGAGTGACAAGTGACTAATGACAAGTTGCCGCGATACTTCCCTGTCCGCGAGTTGCCGCCGTATAGCTATGTGCCGGGGTTGGCACCGCATCCGGTGAGTGATGCGCGGGGGCATTTGTTTGGGAAGGTAGCGCCGCCGGCGGAGGAACTGACTACGGCAGGCTTTGCCGACAATGAAGCGTATTTGTATGCCATCGATTTGTTCAATCATGGTTATTATTGGGAGGCGCACGAGGAGTGGGAGCGATTGTGGCATGCGGCGGGACGCGCGGGGCCGACGGCGGATTTTTTGAAGGGGCTAATTAAGTTGGCGGCGGCGGGTGTGAAGTTGCGCGAGGGGCGAGCGGCGGGAGTGGAGCAACATGTAAAGCGGGGGGCAGAGTTGCTGGAGGTGGCGACCAAGGGGGAAGATGTCCACGATGTGATGTTTGGGTTGCGGATTGCGGAGGTTCGGGAGTTTGCTTTGGGATTGGCGGCGAGCTCAGCGGCAGCAGTGGACGATGGAAAGCCAAATGCGGCCCGAGCGATCGATTTTGTCCTGCGATTGGAGGAAACATGAGCAAAACGATTTTGGGAATTGGGGCACATTACGATGATTGCGTTTTCGGGATTTCGGGGACGCTGCTGAAGGCGGTGAGGAAAAATCAGCGGGTGGTGATCTTGTCGTTGATTGGAGACTACAGCAATTGGAAGCCGGTGGAGGGGCGAGATCAGGAGTTGGTTCCGCGGTCGATTGAGTTGGCGAAGGAATACGGGGCGGAGATGCGGTTTTTGAATTTCGCGAGCATTCGATTTGAAGTGTCGGAAGC
>JANNTN010000891.1:0-29531 GCA_031394445.1 Anatilimnocola sp. | reverse complement strand
ATTTGTTTGGGGGTTTTACCCTCTGGGGCTGGGGCTGGTTGGGTTGGGGGTGGGGGGATATGCTGCTCGAAATGTGTGGGGTCGGGGTTCTGGGGGGGGTGGGGACGAGTCGGAGTAGCCGAGGGATTGCCTTGAGCAGGCGGTTTGGGGAATTGCGGCGCAGTCTTGCCAGTCGAGGGGGAAGGCTGCGAGGGCGGCACGCATGATGGCGGTTTGGCGATGGTCGTCCTTTTGGAGGTCTTTCCAGAGGCTGTCGGACTGATTCTCCTCGATGGCACGCAGGAAGTTCTCTGGCCGGCGGACGGCTATTCGGGGGATCCGCTGCTCGACGGCTTCGATGGCAACCATCAAGTCCGTCATGTCGTGGTGCTGCCAGGTTCTGGCGTGCAGCCGGATGCTGTCGGTGTGAAAGGCGAGGGTGCCCGATCCGAGTTCATCGACGTGGCAGTCGAGCGAGCGGGCCGCATGAAAATGCAACGTGCGACGGTCGCGAAGATAAGACTGGTGGGGGGGACAAAAAACCATTCCATGCACGCCGACGAGCGCGCGGAAATGGTGGCGGCGGAGGGCGAGGGTCAGCCATTTGACATAAATCGGCGGGTAGTAGATGTCATCGTCGAAACAGAAATAGAGGCCAGATTCTGTCAACAACTCCAGGCCCAGGAATTTTCCGTCGCCGGCCAGCGGGGCGTACTGCGAGGGAAGCAGCGGGATGAGTTTTGGGTCCGCGGGTAATGTTGCGGGAACATCCTCATACTTGTCCAAGAAGAGATAAAGTCGATCGACCTGGGGCAGGATCGTTTCCAGCGCTTGGGGAAGCGTATGAGCCCGCGTCGGCATCGTTGCCATGCCGCCAATTCGCAGGATGGGGGGTTGGGGCATGGTGGTGTGTTATTCGAGTGGCTGTGTTTTTGCACAGCATAACATGGCTGATATGTTGGACGCTTTGTGTCTCGGGGCTGGAGAGGTCGGAGCCGTTAGGGATTCAGCCGTGGTATCGCCGATTGATTGGCGCGCATGCCAGTCAGGTAAGTTCTGATTCGATTGTTGCGCTACGGCGAAACCACAGCCACCCAGAGTGATGGCCACGCCGTCGATTCAGCACGCCCATCGGAGTACCTCTGGGACGTGCCACCCGTAGCCGACACAGCAGCCAACCGGCCGTCAGCACGCCCATCGGAGTACCTCTGGGACGTGCCACACTCTATTTGTTTGCCTTTTTCAATTCCGAGATGCCAAATTGCAATAACTCAACCGCGGATTGAAGGTCCTTCCGAATATCTCTGTCTTGCTCGATGGACTTTTGTGCGTCCTTCACTGTTGTGAGCGCGGTTTCAAACAGGCCGATCACCGTGGGGTTGATTTTCGATTTGGGCTGGTCTTCCGATGCGTTTGCCAATTTCATCAAGTCGATGAAATCGCCGTCGAGCGCTGCTGACTTCTTCTTCGCCATCCGTAGTCGTCCTGAAATGTGGAAATCAATGAGCCGTGCTGGTGACCAGAACCGTGCTGATGACCAGAACCGCCGTGGCCTGGGTGGCTACTTCTTTTTCCGGGGTGCCTTTTGCGTGATGGCAAAACAAACCTTGATGGCTTTATGCAAATATTCGTCGGCCTCCGCGAGGTAGGTGTCGATCATGCCTTTTTCTTTGGCCACAATGTCTGCTTGGGCATCGCGTAGGTTCGTCAGCACGCCCTCGAGGCAGGTCGATAAGTCGTCCCAACTGGGGACTTGGGCCTTGGCCGGTTTGCTGGTCGTCGTCACTGGTGGTGTTTTCTTAGCCAATGTTGTGCTCTCTTGAAGTTGTGCTCTCTTGAGAAGGTCTGGCAATCCGCCTACAGCATTTGCCAGTGTTATGTTGTACGCCCGATCAGCCTGCCCGCAATCCCAAACTATGATCCGCATGAGGTCGTGAGCCAAGTCAATCTAGCCAATTGTGGCCTGAACCGGCCGGAGATGGAGAATCGTTCGGCGGGGTGGCTGTGTTTTGTCCAGCATAGCACGTCTGATGTGTTGGACGAATTGCGTCTCGGGTCTGGCCACGTCGCAGCCGTTGGCGATTCAGCCGTGGTATCGCCGATTGGCTGGCTTGCAACACAATCAGGTAGGTTTTGAATCGATCGTTCCGCTACGGCGAAACCACAGCCGCCAGGCCAATGTTTTGACGTTGGCTGTTAGTCCGTGAGCGGAAGTTGTTTTTGTTGCCGCTTGGTGGGTTTGGTGGTGGTTGGCTGGGATGAGTAGGTTTGCAGGTACTTCTCGACGTCGAGTTTTTTACGGGTGTTGTCGGAGCTCATGTAGCGGATGGTGCCGAAGATGGGGCGCTGGGGGCCCCAGGGGCGGTCGTAGCGGCCAAGGCACCAGAAGATGCCGGAATAGGAGTTGGGATTGCGGCCGTCGAGGGCGTAGCGGTTGTTGAGCTCGATCATGACGGCGAGGGCGTCCTGGGGCGTGGCGGTCCATTCGAGGATTTTTTTGCCCCAGAGCATGCGGAGGTAGTTGTGAATCTTGCCTTCGCGGAGAAGTTGCGTTTGGGCGGCGTTCCAGAGGGGATCGTGCGTTTTGCCGGCGGCGAATTCGGCGAGCGAATAGACCGACTGGCGCGGGTCGTCGGCATGTTTTTCCAGCGTGGCGCGGGCCCAGTCGGGGAGCGACTCGTATTGATCGTAGTCGTCGGTGTGAGAGGTGAGGTTGTAGCCGATCTCCCGCCAGGTGACGAATTCATCGAGCCAGGACTCGGCACCGGGACTGGCACCCCACCAGCCTTCGCGCTTGCCGCTGGTATTCTTGCCCAGTCGCTGCGGCGTCCAGCGTTCGCGCGTCATAAGCTCGTGAAAAATTTCGTGGGGCGAGATGTGGCCGAAGTGCAAATAGGGGGATAAGCCGCTGCGGGTGTTGGCATCAGGATCGTTCGCTTCTTCGGTGTAGCGGGGCAAACTTGCGTCGAGGAAGTTCGTGAGGTGTTTTTGTGCTGCGACGCTTCCGCCGCGATCGGCAACGACGCCGACGGAGTGATCGATGGACAATTTTTGCAGTTCGGCGGCGTCGCCGGCCAAGAGCTGGTCGGACGCGGCAGGCCACTTTTTCGTGATTTCGGCGGGCAAGCCGTCGAACGCGGGCAAGTGCAGTTGTTTCAGCGGATCGGGCTGCGGCGTTTCTTCTAAATGGGGCGGCAGCTCTTTTTGCAAATAGCCGCGAAACGAAAATGCGGTGGTGAACACGCGGTCGGTTGCTCGGAGTGGCAAGAGGCCGTTGGAATCGACCTGTTCCAGACGCACGTCCAGCCGCGAGCCGGCCGCCGAGATCATGCGCGGCAGAAAGAAGGAGGGAAAGTCGTCTGTCACGACCACGCAGGCGCGTTTGGCCAAAGCGGCGAGGAGTCCCTTGTCGGCGTCAGGTTGCGGCTCGACGTAGGGATAGTAGTGGACGCCGGGATTTTTCAGATTGCGAATATGGGCGGCGTTGTCTGCCATGCCGTCGATTACGAACCGATGGATGCGGTCGCTGGCCCATTGATAGCCTATGCGGAGCGGTTCAAAGATCACCAGCGGCTTACGCAGCTCGCGAGCCCAGTCCACCGCGCGATCGAGGCTGAAATTCCACTGCGTGCGGCGAAAGGAGATCATCCAATACAGCACGAAATCCCGTTCGGCCTGGAGGGGCGCGGAATTACACGCTCGGATGCGGATTTCTGGGACCATGCTTTAGCTATTACGCATTAAATTTCATCTACTCCAACCGAAATCGGCATGGTTTCATAACAGCCGCTTTTTTTTGCGTTTCTCGGAACGTCCGTGGGCGACGATTTCTAGCATTTTCGGTCTTGTTTCCACTGCCTGCTGAAGTTTATCAGCCGGGCAATTATGCTTGAACCAGTTGAAAGCAACGGAAACTCCGACGACGCCTGCGACGAGATCGTACACCATGAGACAACTGACTTGCTGGACATTCTTGGCCGTACTGTGCCTCCTCGTGCATCCCGGCTGGGGGCAACAAGTCATCAGCCCGGCGGAGCATTTGGGGCATCCCGTGGGTGCGGACTTCAAGCTGCCTGGGTGGACGATCGTGAGCGATTATTATCGCCATTTGGCAAAGGCGAGCCCGAACGTGCGGCTGGAGAGCGTCGGGAAGACGACCGAAGGGCGAGATTTTCTCGTCGCGACGATTTCGTCGGCGGAGAATCTGGCACGGCTGGACGAGATCAAGCGGCACGCCCACGTGATCGCCGATCCGCGGAATCGCAGCGAAGACGAGCGGCAGCAAGCACTCGCCAATGGCCGCGTGGTGGTGTTCATCACGCCGACGATGCACTCCACCGAAGTTGCCGCCACGCAAATGGGAATGGAGTTTGCCTGGCTGTTGGCGACGTCGAATGAGGAACCGTGGAAGACGGCCCGGCAGACGACCGTGGTTGTGATTACGCCGACGCTGAACCCTGACGGGCTGGACCATGTCTCGGAGTGGTATCACAAAACGGTTCACACGCCGTACGAGGGCGCGTCGCTGCCCAAGCTGTATCAATACTATGTGGGGCACGATAACAATCGCGATTGGTTCATGCTGACGCAGGCGGAAACGCGGCATCTCAGCAAGTTGATCTATCAGGAGTGGCTGCCGCAGATTCTGTGGGATGTGCATCAGCAGGGTAATGCGGAAGAGCGGATGTTCATTCCGCCGTTCAAAGATCCGCTCAATCCGAACATTGAGTCGCTCACCGTGGCGGGAGTGAACTTGCTGGGCAATAGGGCCATTCTCGACATGACGCGCGACGGGCTGACCGGCATCGTGATCGGCGTGTCGTACGACAATTGGTACTCGGGCGGAAATCGCAATGTGCCTACGCGGCATCACATTTTGGGCATCCTCACGGAAGCGGCGTCCACGAATCTGGCTTCGCCCGTATTTCAGCCGGCATCGACGCTGAAGAGCCCATTTGGCAAAGGAAAATACGAACGATCGAACCAGTTTCTCTCGCCGTGGCCCGGCGGGTGGTGGCGGGTGCGGGACATTATCGATTATGAGTTGGCATTTGGCCGCTCGCTGCTCGGTAGCGTCAACCGCGAGCCGCGGATGTGGCTGACCAATGCCATGCAAGCGGCGGAGCGGAGCATCGAGCGAGCGAAGAGTGGCCCGCAGGCGTGGCTGATCACCACCGATAATCAAGACAAAAGCGCCGTGCGTCGATTGATCGATGCGTTGCTGGGAACGGGCGTCGAGGTGCATGTCAGCCGCGAGCCGTTTACCGCTGATGGACGGAGTTATGCAGCCGGAACGATCGTGTTGCGATCGGATCAGCCGTATGGCAACTATGTGAAGGATCTGTTTGAGCTGCAAAAATTCCCGCCGGACGAGCGACCGTATGATACGTGCGGTTGGACGCTGCCGCTGCTGATGGGCGTGCGTCGCGTCGAGGTGATTGCCCCGCTGGAAGCGCGGTTGGAGCAAGTGCGCACGGCTGAGACAGCGATTGCCGGACTGGCAGGCGATTCACGCACGGCCAAGAGCGATGGCAAGCTGCTGGTGGCGGCCGATGGAGACACATGGACCGCGATCGCGGCTGGGCTGAAATCGCAACAGGGCGTGCGGTTTTTTGCTGAAGGCCCGCAAGCCGGGTTGTTCCAGCGGCTCGATGCGACGACCAAAGATGAAAAAGTGGCTGGTGCGATTAGTATCGAGCGGTTACCGCGGATCGGCGTGTATGCACCGTGGACTGGCAACATGGACGAAGGCTGGCTCCGGTGGACACTCGACCATTTTCGCATTCCGTTTACGACGGTTCGCAACGAGACACTGCGGAGCGGCAATCTGCGCGAGCTGTACGATGTGCTGGTGATTCCCGATGTGGCGTCTCGGAGCCTTGAGCAAGGGCGTGAAACTGGTTCGGCACCGAACGAGTTGGTCGGCGGGCTGGCACTAGAAGGGGCGCTGGCGGTGGAGACGTTTGTTCGCGAGGGGGGCCGGTTGGTTGCTTGGGGCGATGCGTGCTCGTGGGTGGTCGATCAATTCCGGCTGCCGCTGGTGGAAGTGACGGACGAGGCGGCGGCTCGTGGCTTTCTTTGTCCGGGGTCGGTGGTGCGCGGAGTTGTCGAGCCTCACTCGCACACTGCGGGCTTGCCGCATGATGTGGCGCTGTTCTTCGATAGCTCGAAGGGCTGGCGCGAGATGAGCCGAGCGGAGCTGGAAAAAGTGGAACGGCCGACACGGCAGGTTCGCACATTATTGCGGTACGCGCCCAATCGGTTGCTGCTATCAGGCAAGATCGATAAGCCGGAAGTGGTCGAGGGAAAATCGGCGTGGGTCGTTGCCGGGCATGGTCAGGGTTCGATTCACTTGATCGGGTTTTCGCCGCATTTTCGCGGCTGGACACAGCAAACGATGCACTTGTTGTTTCGGGCGTTGTTCATTCCGTGATCGGCCTGATCGTGATTATCGCGATTGATAGGACGATTTGATGCTGGCGTTTTGAGCGACTTTGGCTGCTTCGCGGCGGGCGAAATTGACGGCGATGCGCCGGGCACCTTCGTCGCCGTCTTGATAGAGCGCGACGAGAAAGTCGCGTTGACCGCAGGCGAATTCTTCGTCGAATGTGCTGACTACGCCGCGGCGGATGCCCTCGGCCTCGCAGCGAACTCGAACATAATCGGCTCGCCAGTTGATGGGTGCCTTGAAGACCAGGCCGTACTCGCGGGTGCCTTCCAGCAGATTGCGCGGGCTGGATTTGATTTTGAAGAACAACGCGCTGCCTCGGTCGAGCGTGCCGCTGGCGGCGACGGTTTCTAGCGGCGGCAGCAGATCGTACTTCACGCTGGAAGTCTTTTTCTGGCCGATGCCCGCGCTCGGACCGGGCAGCGTTAACAGCTCATACTTGCCCGAGAGATTGATGCCGATCGAGGCGACGCGCTCGGTGCTCTCCTGCTTGGTGACGGAGGTCGCGGTCGCTTCATGCCGAGTTTTGGGGAGATAGTCGGCGATTACGAGCGACTGGGCGGGGCTATCCACGCGAATGAACATTTGCGTGAGGTCTTTTTCCTGGCCGGCGGTCAGTAGGGACGAAATCTCGAACTTCGCCTCGATGAGTCTGTAGCCAAGTTGTCCCTCGGCAAATTCCGGCGGAGTAACATCGCGGCAGGCGATGGCATACGGCGTGTCGAAACGGACGCGCGGCGCTTCGGCGAGCGTGGTGAGCGGGGCGGAAGTAGAGATCAACCAAATCAAGAGTTTACGTAGTCGTTCCATCGGTCGAGACTCCTTGAAGCGAAAGAGAGAAAATGCACGGGCGAATCCCTCGCTGGCATTTCCGGCCCCATCGTGGAGCTGACGGATGTGATTAGCAAACATCGCGTCGATTGATCGACGCTGCAATCGTGCGTCATTCAGTGTACGGCGGCTGACGCGAAGTGGTGCGTTTGCTCACGCGAGAATCCTATACAGAGGCCATTCGCAGTCAAGAAAATGTCCTGTGCTAGCGATGATAGCCGCTTAGGAATCTCGCGAATTGCGTGTCGATAATTCCACCTGCGCAAAGTTTTCGATCTGCGGATGAGGTTCGCCGCTACTCGTTTGTCCGGCGGCATTCCCTTCGCGGACGACTAGTGCGGTTTGCACGCCGGCAGCACGAGCGGCATCCAACTCTGCCACAATATCGCTCAAAAATAAGATTTCGTTGGGTGCAAGGGCGTAGGCCTTCGCAATTTTGTGATAGCTATCGCTCTCTTTTTTGCCACCGATCGTGGTGTCGTAATGTCCGCTGAAGTGCGGCAAGAGATTGCCCGCGATCGTGTGACCAAAGAAGAGCAGTTGCGCTTGCACGCTACCGGACGAATAAATTCGCACGTCTTGGCCGGCTGCCTTCCACGCTGCCAGAGCGGGAGCCACGTCGGCATAAACGTGTGCTTGCAACTCGCCGCTTTCAAAACCACTTTTCCAAATCAGACCCTGTAACTGCTTTAAACCGGTCGCTTTGACATCCGCATCCATGAGCCGGGTGACTTCCTGGCAAACTACTTCGGCCGCGCGGAGCGGATTGTCGCGCGTGAGGCTTTGAGTTTTCAGCCAGGCGTCGAGCGAATCGTGGCCGGCGTCTGTGGCGATGGCATGAAACGCTTCGATGTATTCCGGTTCGAGCCAATTGGCAAACACCTCGAACGTGAGATGCTTGCGCACATACGGAAACATCACGTCATAGACAAAGCTGACGCTGGATGTCGTGCCTTCGATGTCGAGTAGGATGCCGCGGCCGGAAAAGTGCATTGTTGAGTTGCTACACCTTCACGACCGGCTGAAAATTGACGGTGCGCATGTAAGCCGGGCCGAGGCACATAGGAGTGTATTTCTCGTGCAGGCTGTTTTCGACGTAGTGGGGCGCCCAGCCGCTTTGATCTTGGAACAGGCGAATGCAGCGGATGGTGCGATCGTCGCACAAGTCGAACCAGTGCTTGGTGTCGCGGGGTACGTTCACCAAATCGCCCGATTCGACCTGAATGCCAAACACCGGGCCATTTTCCGGGTGAATATGAAACACGCCGCTGCCGCGAACGGTGAAGCGAACTTCGTCTTCGCTGTGGGTGTGCTCCTTGCTGAACTTGGCGAGCATCACGTCGAGATTCGGCGTGGCCGGCGAGACGTTAATGACATCGGCCGTGACGAAATTGCCGGCTTGCTTCAGCCGATCGATTTCGGGGGCATAAGCGGTGAGGATTTCTTCGTTCGTGGCCTCAGGCCCGATGCGGCCAGCGACATCCCACTTTTCGTACCAGATGCCGAATGGCTCGAGAAAGTCGCGAATCTCTTGCACGTCGGAAATTTCGCGGTTTTCGTCCTGAATGCGGATGCGGGCCATGTTTTGATTTCTCCTAAATTGGTTATGTCAGGCGACGCCGTTGGTTCGGAGTTCTCCGGTCAACATCATCTTGCGGGCGACGCACTCGAAGAGGAACTCAAAAATCTCGATGTGACGGCGGGCTTCTTCCAGGTCGCGGCCCCAAGTGTAGAGGCCGTGGCGGCGGATCAGATAGCCATACTGTAGCGGATCGGCGGCGTCGTTCATGCGCTGGCGCACTTGAGCAGCGAGCGACGGAATGTCTTGCGTGTTTTCAAATATCTCGACCCATTTTGTCGTTTCGTGAGTCGTGATCCCTTCCAGCCCCTTCAGCATCTCGTAGCCGGAGATTTCGAAGCCACCTTCGGAGTAGAAAAAGTCCGAAAGGATTGTGCTCCAAATCGAATGCGTGTGCAGTACTGCGCCGACGCCCGGCTGTTGTGCGGCGACGACATGCAGCAGCGTTTCGGCCGACGACTTTGGCTGACCGTCGCACGTCGGTTTGCCCAGATCGTTCACGCGGACAAAGTCGGTGCGGGTGAGGCGGCCTTTGTCTTTGCCGCTGGCGGTGACGAGCAACTCTAGCGGATCGCGACTGAGCACGACGCTGTAGTTGCTGCTGGTGCCGACGCTCCAGCCGCGTTGCCAGAGCATTTGGCCAACGGCACGGAGCGAATCAATCGGCTCTTCAAGACCCGATAGCGGCGAGCCGGGCGGAATAGCAATTTCGGGTGACATCGGGGCGGTCACGAGAATCCAGTGAATTTGAGTCAAATCAGTTTATCAGCCTCTTCGCAAATCACAATTGCCAGCGTATCGAGCTTTGCTTTACCCCATGCAGAAAGCGAAGTAAACTCAGATTATGAGCACGATCAATGCGATTTTGGAACCAGACGCCGATGGCAGCCTCCACCTGCCGCTGCCACCGGAGTTGCGGAACGCACCGGTGAAGGTCGTCGCGACACTTGAGGCGGTTCCCCATCCTTCCGCACGGGCAAAGTTTGGTTGTCTCGCCGGTAAGATAACAATGTCACCGGATTTCGATGAGCCGCTGGAAGACTTTAAGGATTACATGGAATGAGGCTGCTGCTCGACAGCCATGCGTTGCTCTCGTTTTGCGAGGGAAATGCCTCGCTAAGCGATCCTGCCCGGCTTGCGATCGAAAATTCAGAAAACGAGATATTCGTCAGCCATGCGACCGCCTGGGAATTGGCGATCAAGGTCAGGCTCGGCACGCTGAAGTTATTGATCCCCTACGAAGACCTCTTCCCGGGCGCGCTGGTCACGAATGGGTTTCGTTCTCTCGCGACCGAGTATCGCCATTTTCTCGAACTATTGACGCTACCACTTCATCATCGCGATCCATTCGACCGACTGCTCATCGCTCAAGCGAAGGTGGAAGGGTTGACGCTCGTCTCCTGCGATCCGCACTTTCAGCAGTACGGCGTTCCGCTGCTGTGGTAACCGTTCGCCACCCCTCGGTGACGAACTTACGATTGGATGTACGGCAAGCCGCTATTCGCTCGCCGCGGCTACCGGCTTCTCGGCGGTGACTTTGCCGAGCAGGGTGTCGAGGAGCGTGGAGGCTTGGCTGACGATGGCTTCGCGTTTTTGGCCTTTGAATACCGCTGGCGACGGGGCGAGGACGAGGGCGCCGTCGAAGCCGATGTCTTCGAGTGTGCTAATCAGTCCGCTGAAATCGATGCCGCCCCCTTCGGCGGGAAGCAGGCGTTGATCTTCGCCGATGGTTGCGGCGTCGAACGAGGCTGGCAGGTCGGCCAGGTGAACGCTGAGAATCTGGTCACCACGCAGTGAGCGGAGTTTTTCGACATCGCCGCCGCCGACGAACCACCGCCAGGTGTCGAGCAACAGTCCGACGTTGTCTCGCTGGATGCTGTTGAGGAGCAGGACAGTGGGATCGGCTTGATGAATGAACTCGAAACCACCATCGGCCCGGTCGGCAGCCGCGGCGAGGAAGTTCAGGCCTAGCTTGACGTTAGCCGGGGCAAGGGCGTCGGCAACTTGGCCGAGGCGATCGACGTGGAACTGAAAATTCTCGTGGAAGGGGCGCTGATCGCAGGTGGGACGGATCGTTATGAAGCAGCGATCGGCATTGAGGGCGGTGCAGACTTCCAGAAACGTGCCTAATTGCGATAAGTCAGCTTGGAATTCGGCTTCGGCTCCTTGCCAGCGGACCGGGAGGTCAAAGCCGCCAATCCGCACCTGGGCACTGGCCAAATAGCGGCAAGCCTGCTTCGCGTTGGTCGCTTGGGCCCGTTTCAGAACTTCGTTCAGGTCGATTTCTAAGCCTTGGAACTTGTGCGTCAGGGCGATTTCCAGGAGCTCGCTTTGACGTGCCAAAATGCCAATGGCGGAAGGACTTAAGCACTTGTACATTCTACTCCCTTTCTGTTCCGAGCCGCTGAATAGACCGCTCCCGCCGCGCGGCAATTGAATCCCCAAGCGAGAGGCTGTTCATTATCGCGACAAGGCACCGATCAGCAACCCGCGGACCCACCATTTGGGTGGACGCGGACGGGAGTGGCCTATATTTGAACTCGCCCGAAACTTCGTATTCCCCCTAAGCTCGGCTATTGTGAGCATCCATGGAGCAGTTTTCGCTGTGGCAGGTGCTGGTGTTGGCAGTGGTCCAAGGGGTGACCGAGTTTCTGCCAATCAGCTCCGACGGGCATTTGGCGTTGATTGAGCCGTTGATTTGGACCAGCCAAGCAGCGCGGCCGGAATCGATGGATTTGACGATTGTTCTACATCTGGGAACGCTCGGGTCGATTCTGGTTTATTACCGGCGAAGGATTATCGAGCTGCTGTCCAGCGACCGGCGCGTTCTGTGGCCTCTTTTCGTGGGCACGGTTCCCGCGGTTGTCGTGGTCTTGTCCAGCAAGCTGCTGCTGAACGACGAATTTGAGCGCTACCTGAAAAGCGTGTTTCTGACGGGCCTGATGTTGCCGGTCAGCGGTGCGGCGTTGCTATTTGCTAGTCGCAGTGGCGGCGGCGAGCGGCACTATCGCGACTTTCGTTTTTGGGATGCTCTGCTGATCGGCATCGCCCAGGCCGCGGCCATTTTGCCGGGCCTTTCCCGTAGTGGCAGCACCATCACCGCGGCACTGTTACGGGGCGCGACGCGCACGTCCGCCGCCACGTTTTCGTTCCTCTTGGCGATTCCCGCTTTGGCCGGTGCGGGGGCCTACGAAGGGCTGAAGATGGCGAAGCACGGTGCCACGCTGTCGGCCTCGCCGGCCCATTTGCTCGCGGGCGCGCTCGTTTCTTTTGTGGTGGGGCTCGTGGCGCTGGCTCTGCTGGCTCGCGTGCTCGAGCGCAGCCGGCTGCACTACTTCGGCTGGTATTGCATTGCCCTGGGGCTGATCGTCGTCGCGTTCAATTGGCCGCGCTAATCCGGTTGGGCGGGCCTTAACGACTGTTCGTGCGGCGGCGACTTCCTTGACGCATCAGGGTCTGCCCTGCCGATTCAAATTGCCAACGGACTCGTTCCCCGCCAGCAATAACATGCCGGTAAGGGGGATTAATCAGCTTTCGGCCGAACGGACTGCCGACCACCAACTCGGGCGAGGCTACCGTCGCATGTGGCGTGCTTTCTTTTTGGCTATTGGGATCAGCATGTGTATCGTCGGGGCCGAATGCTTGGCCGTCGAACGATTTGAGTTAGCGACTGAGCAAGAGATCGCCGAAGATTTTGGCGGAGAGGGCCCCGCCACGCTCTTTGGCGCTCCGCCGCCGCCGATGCTGGAACCGGTCTCTCAGGACATCGAGCCGCCGGAATGGGCCCCGTGGAGCTTACTCTCCGCCGGGACCGTCATCATCCTGTACGCGCTAACGATTAATCGCGTCGGGTAAGTGACTCGGCTCGATTTAAAATTCCTTCGAGATACCGAGATTCAGCCCCTGAATCCAGAAGTCGCTGTGTTGAAACGTGACGAGAGGATTATCGTTGCTGCCGCCGACGCTTGTATCGATGCTGTTGCCCGGTGAGAGCACATCGTTGACGTAAAGCAGTGAGTAGCCCACGTTAAGTTGTGTGCAAGGGGCGAATCGGTAGGCCAGGTTGAGGCCCAACTCCCAAATCGAAGTGAATTCGTTCCGCGAGTTCCGTCCGATATTGTTGGGCCCGGTGAACAAGCCGCTTGCTAGAGTATTCGTTTGTTGGCCTGGGCTGGCGATCGTGGTAGAGCCGTTGATATTGAAAACTTCGTTCATGTTACCGAGCGAGCAACGGCCCATGATCTGCGAGCTCCACACGCCGCAGTTCCGTTGCCACTGCAGGCCCAAGATGCCGCCGTGGAACTGATTGAGAGCGTTGAATTGATCGGTGATGGTCGTGACCGTGCCAACTGGAATGTTGCCGCCGATTTCCGTCACTGTTTGCTGGCTGCGAATCGACATGTTGTCGGCCAGGCGGGTGTAGTTCCAGCCCGTAATGAAGTCGATTCGCGTGTTGCAATCGCGACAGAGCAAAAATCGGGCGTACACGTCGTTGCCAAAAAAGCTCGACGAGTTATCGATGTTGATATTGCCAGTCCGCAAGCCGGGATAGGCCACCAGCAGGGCATCGTTCAGTCCCGTATCGAGATCGCGAAACGGAATGGCCAAGACCGGCACATTGTTCGACTGGACGCTGAAGTCGGAATTGCCCTTGCCCACGCCATACACGCGGTCGCCAAATCCCACTGTTTGCGTCGGGTCCAGAAAGAATCCGAAATCGATGCGAGCGCCCCCCTGCATCGAGGCGGCAACTTTGCCATCGCCGCCATACAGAATCTGAGCGTCGGGAAGGATGCCAGCCGTCGTCGAGGATTCTGTCGTCGGATCGGTCGTAACCAGCGGTACCGACTGCCGGCCCTGACGCCACCACATGAGTGCATCAAACTTCATCCACACCAGCGTATTGCAGCACAAGGGACCATAGTCGTATCCGCCACCCTTGCCGCCACAGGGGCCACATCCAAGTCCGCAGCCGCCGGGACCGCAGCTATCGCCGCATTCGCCGCAGGCACAGCCGCCAGAGATCGTTCCCGGCAACCAGCCACCACCGTGAAGTCCGCAAGAGCCGATGGCATCGGAGGCCGGTTCAAAGGTGGAGTTGTGATTGCATGTCGCGCACGAGCCGGAGTTCCACGGCGCGTTGTAGTTGGGTGTGTGATAGGGGGCGGTATAAACATCCGCCATAATCTTTTGCGAAGGTGCGGCTTGCGAGCTTACCGGTGCCCGCGTTTCCACTACTTCGTTGCTGGCCTGCACGACCTTGGAAGGCACCGGAGCGCGGTTGCGCTGCACAACGGGTCGCCCGCCCTGCCAAGCGGCATAGCGTTCGTTGAAATCCTGGCCGCTGACTGTGCCAAAGGCCATCGCCAACGATGCCACCAATCCAGTGACGGATATACGCTCAGTACTCATGGGACGTAGTCGCCGGGGAACCAGGGGGGAGGCAGCACGGGCCTGGCTTGGGGGCCAGTCGCGCCGACTTTGACAACCGTATCGCTTAATTCGGTTACGAGAGGCTTGCCGGTTGTGAAAACTCGGAAAGCTGCGGTGAGTTTTCAGGCAGATTCTGCCAGTGGCAGCGAAATGACTGCTCCCGAACCGATGGCAGATTCCAAGGAAGTGCCTGATTTCGCGTGATTTCGTCGTACATACGCTAGCGCCAGCGGTGCTTGCAGGCGCGGCGACCACACGGCTGACGTGACGTGCCCTACTTGCTGGCCAGCGGCGAGTAACGGCTCGTTCGTCGCGGGAATTTGGGAGCCTTCGAATCGAATACCAACCAGCAAACGATTCACGTGCCCGATGGCGTCGATGCGAGCCACCGTTTCTTGCCCAAGATAGCAGCCTTTCTTAAAGCTGATGGCTTGCGAATCGCGGTTAACCTCCTGCGGCAAGTTTTCGGCGGTGATGTCCACGCCGAATAGGGGAAAGCCCGCTTCCAAACGCACGGACTCGACAGCCGCGGGCTCGCACGGCGTTGCACCGGCTTGTTGCAGGGCCGCGATCACTATCTGTGCGCTCGCGGCGCTCACTTTCAGAAAGAACGAATCCGTGCCGGCATATTCCACGCGCTGCACAGCAACCGGCTGATCGGCAATTCGAACGGGGCAGTGACTGTACGCCGCACTTGGCATGCTCGCGCCAGCACACTTCGCCAGCAGCGCTGCCGCCTCGCGGCCCGCTACTAATAGATCAACCAGCTCACTGCTCTTATCCGTGAAGACGGCGTCCTCGGTAATGACGTAGCGATTGAAGTGGTCGATCAACGTCTTGGCCTGTTCGGGCGAAGTATCAATTACATGCTGCTGCTCCTCGCAGAAAATTAGCGCATGCCCAAGTGTCTTCCCTTGCGGACTTGTCACAAACGCTTCGCAGCCCTGGCCGGGTGTCAGTCGCTTGATGTCGTTGGTCGTAAAGCTCTGCAAAATCTGAACGCGGTCCGTCCCGGTCACCTCCAGAATCGTCCGTCCCGTCAATTCGGCGATGCCTACGCCTTGCGTGAGCGCCGTGGACTGCTGCAAGAATTCAGGTGAGTACGACATTGCAGAAATTCTATCGGGCGGGCGGCCGAGTCGCGCTGCTGGGACAGCATTCGACCGGACAAACATCGTGGCTTGGTCCCAGCGAACCGAGCGCGGGCCGCAATTCCGCTTCTTTCATCCGTTCCTCGACCAGCTCGCGAATCATCCGCACAAACCGTGGATGCGTGCCGACCGTGCTGGCCCGAACCAGGTTGATGTCCAACTCGTTCGCGTTGTGTTTCGCTTCGTCGTCCAAGTCGTACAGCACTTCCATGTGGTCCGAAACGAAACCAATCGGCACCACCACGACATCTCGCGGCTGATCCCCGGTCGCAGCGGCGGCAACCTCGTTCAGCACGTCGCCAATATCCGGCTCCAGCCAGGGCTGCGTCGGCGGCCCGCTACGGCTTTGATAGGCAACCTGCCAGTTCGTGTGTGATAGCGCCTGCGCCACCAGGCGCGAGGCTTCGCGAAACTGGGCCTCGTAGCGGCAGTTTTGCGCCATCGACATGGGAATGCTGTGAGCCGTGAAGACCAGCTTTGCCGCCGCCCGTCGCTCGGCCGGAATTTTTGCGAGCGCCGCCGCGGTATGTTCGATCATCGGCTCAACAAAACCGGGATGATTGAAAAACGAACGCAGCTTATCGACCTGCGGCGCACCCTCGCCCACAACCTCCTGCGCGGCGGCCACGTTCTCGCGATACTGCCGGCAGCCGGAATAGCTGCTGAACGCGGATGTAAAAAAAGCGATCGCCCGCTTCACGCCGTTGGCCTGCATTTGTTGCAATGTGTCGGGTAGCAGCGGATTCCAATTCCGATTGCCCCAATACAACGGCAGCTTGAGATTTGCGGCAGAGAATTCATCTTTCAGCGCCGCGAGCAGCGCGCGATTCTGCGCATTGATCGGGCTGACACCAGCAAAATGGTAATAATGCTCGGCCACCGCCAGCATCCGCTCTTTTGGAACATTGCGGCCGCGCAGCACATTTTCCAAAAACGGCAACACATCCTCGCGCCGCTCCGGACCGCCAAACGAAACCAATAAAAATGCGTCGTAGTTCATGCTCAAAGTTATTTCGTCGGCAAGTTCCGTTTCAACATCGGTTGCAGTTCGTCCACAAAGTCGCGCACATCCTTGAACCGGCGATAGACGCTGGCGAAGCGCACATACGCGACTTGATCGACGCCCGCCAGTCGTTCGATCACCAACTCGCCGATTTGAGTGCTGTCGATCTCCGACTCGCAGTTGGCGTACATATAGCTTTCGACGAATTCGATAATCCCGCCGATCTGCTCGTCGCTGATCGGCCGCTTCCAGCAAGCTTTCGACAGCCCCACTCGAATTTTCTCGCGGCTATAGGGCTCGCGCACGCCGTCCTTCTTCACAACCTTGATGCCCAATTCTTCCAGCCGCTCATACGTCGTGTACCGCCGCTTGCAATGCAAACACTCGCGCCGGCGGCGAATCACGTAGCCATCTTCGCTCGCCCGGCTATCCATGACCCGGTCTTGATCGAAGTGGCAAAAGGGGCAGCGCACGGGGCAGAGTCGGGAAGATTGTGGTTGAGAACTGGGCGTTGGCGAGCGAAATCTCACCCGTTGTACCTCACTATAACGGCGTTCTAACGGTTACGGATAGCCATCGCACGGCAGACAGGCCCTAGCGACTTGTCCTATAATTCCCCCAATTCGACGAATACTCCTTGGTCGAGTTCTGCTCTTCGGCTTCCGACCTCTGACTTTTGGTTCCGCTCATGCTGTGCATCACCTGTAAAAACGAAGCTCCGGCCGATGCGGCTTTTTGTCCCAAGTGCGGCTCGGCACTCGGCGAAAAAGCGACTCCCCGGCCAGCCACGCCAATAGAGCGCATGCAGGCGGCCCAAGGCTCCGTCGGACCGAATCAAGAGTCGGAGCACGAATTGTGGCGCGGCACCTTTTCGCCCAAGGCCATGTACACCGGGTGGGCCTTCGCCGGTTTTGTCACGATTGCCGGAATCATTCTGGCTGTGCTGATACCGGGGGCCTGGGTCGTCGTGGCTATCGTTGTGCCGGTCATTTGGATCGGACTGGCGTTGACGTTGGCCTATCGCCGCTTGAGCGTCTCCTATGTCGTCACTAGCCAGCGGTTTTTGCTGCAACGCGGATTGCTCAGCCAGGTCAACGATCGTGTCTTGCTCATCGACATCGACGACGTGGCCTACAAGCAGGGGCTGATCGACCGTTTTGTGAACGTGGGAACCATCACGCTGCGCTCGGCTGACGCGACGGACCCCGTCTTGAATCTGCCGGGCATCGACAATGTTCAGCACGTCACCAATTTGATCGACGACGCTCGCCGCGAAGAGCGCCGCAAGCGAGCCATTTACATGGCCAATGTGTAGCGGAGAATGCTCGCTATTTGCCGACGGCAAGTGCGTACGCCGTGGCGTGCGTCCGGCAGTGCGAGATGCTAATCAGCATCTCTTTTATGCCCATCTTGTGGGCGAATTCCGCCGCGGCACCGCCGAGGTGAATAATGGGTCGCCCCCCCATTTCGTTGCGAACCTCAATGTCGCGCCACTGGATTCCTCGCGTCCAGCCGGTGCCCAGGGCTTTCAAAACGGCCTCTTTAGCCGCGAATCGGCCAGCATAGTGCTGCGTCGCCGCCTTCCTCGCCGTGCAATATTCGATCTCTTGCTGCGTATAAACCCGGGTCAAAAATATCTCGCCATGCCGCTCAATCATCTTGGCGATGCGGAGACATTCGATAATCTCGCGTCCGATACCGACGACAGACATGGGGGGGGGAGAGGAAGGAGTCAGGAATCAGGGGGCAGGGATCAGAATTCAGAATGGCAAGCGGGACACTCCGCAGCCATCGTTGTAAGATAACCTCGTATTGGTTGGATGGTGAGTGGAGGTGTAAGTCCCTCTGACCCCTGACTCTTGCCCCCCTGACCCCTGATGTTCGAACATCGCTCGCTTCGCTGGCCAATCACGCTGGGTGTGTTGATGTTTGTCCTATTGGTGGCACTGCTGATTGGCTGGATTCTGTTGAGTATTTTCGGTTGGGATCAAAAACGGGCGTCGCTTTACATCACGTTGCTCTCAACGGGTACGGTCTCCTTGACGTTAATGATCGTTGGCACGGCTCTGTACCTGACGCTGTCGATCAAGGCGATCAATCTGATGCACCGGCAGTCGAATTTCATCGATAGCGTCACCCACGAGTTGAAAAGCCCCATCGCGTCGCTGAAGCTCTATTTGCAGACGCTCAATCGGCGAAATCTAGCTCCGGCTGAGCAGGAAGTCTTTTTCAAGGACATGCTGCAAGATGTCGAGCGGCTCGATCAGTTGATCAATCACTTGCTCGACGTGGCACGGATCGAGAAAGATCGCACCGTGCCGCAGCCCGAGGAGTTGCGACTGGACGAAATCATCGCGCGGTGCGCGACGATGGTGAGCAATCGGTATCAGCGGCCGGCGGAGACAATCGAGTTGGAAACCAAGCCCACGATCGTGAACGCCTCTCGGGTCGATCTGGAGCTAATCTTTCGCAATTTGATCGACAACGGGATGAAATACGCCAACGAGGAAGATCCGCGTGTGAACGTGGAGATTCAACCCGATGGCGAGAATAAAGTGCTGGTGCGAGTCGCCGATAACGGCCGAGGCATCCCGCATTCGCTGCGGCATCTGATTTTCGGCCGTTTCGTGCGCCTCGGCTCCGAGCTCGAACGCGAAAAGCCCGGCACCGGCCTCGGGCTATACATCGTGCGCACCATGATCGGCAGGCTCGGGGGTAAAATCCGCATCCGCGACCGCGAGCCGGGACCGGGGACAATTTTTGAAGTCCAGCTACCGGGAAAAATCCTCGCCTAAAACCCATCGTGTTCAATCTCGAAAAAATCACCGCAGCCGATCTTGTAGCCCACATCGACTTCCACCATTCGATCGGTTCCACCAGCGACCGCGCTTTGGAACTGGCCGCTCAAGATGAAGTGGAATTGCCCCTCCTAGTATTAGCCGAGCAACAAACCGCCGGCCGCGGCCGTTCGTCGAACCAGTGGCTGACATCCGACGGCGCATTGACCTTCTCGCTAGTCCTACAAGCCCCGCGAGAGCAACTCCCCCCCAACAATTGGCCCCAGGTGGCCTTAGTCGCCGGCGTTGCCGTGGCCGATGCTCTCGCTCGTTTTGTCCCACAGGACTCAGTCCGCCTCAAATGGCCCAACGATGTCTATCTGGCCGAGCGCAAAGCCGGCGGAATCCTCAGCGAGTCCGTCCCCGGCTGGCGCGATCGCCTGGCAATCGGCATCGGCGTCAACGTGAACAATCGGTTCACAGCCTCCCCCCGCTCCGACCTCAGCATCACCGCCACTTCCCTCATCGAGCACGATCAAGTTGCCCGCGACCTCACCAGCGTGCTGTTGGCGATTCTCGACGAATTCGACCGTCGGTGGGAAGAGCTACTCGTCAAAGGCTTCTCGCCCGCTGCCTATTCTTACCGTCAGCGATGCCTTTTGACCGGAAAGACCGTCCGCATCGAGCAATCCCCGGCTGAAGTCACCGAGGGAGTCTGCCTGGGTATCGATCACTATGGCGGACTGATACTCCGCACCGCTACCGGCGTAAAAACGCTCATCTTCGGTGCCGTGCTGGACTGGTCATAATCGGCCCGCGGCCATCCTCACGGCCCGGCCGAAACCGCGACTTCGCCCGACACTTCCTCGCCGCGCAAGCTTTCCAACCGCTTAGGCCGCGCGACATCGTCCAGCCGTGCCGCTAACTTGGCCGCGGCTGCCGCGGTGTCGGTCCGCATCCAGGGAATGATCACGCGAAACGTCGAGCCCTTCCCCAGTTCGCTCGTCACGCCGATCTCTCCCCCCAGCAGCTTGCACAACTCTTTCACGATCGACAGGCCCAGCCCCGTGCCGCTGTATTCGCGCGTTAGGTTGTCGCGCCCCAGCACTGCTTTCCCCTGGCGGAATTTTTCGAAAATGATCTCTTTTTCCGATTCCGGAATGCCCACACCCGTGTCCGTCACCCAAAATTCAATCTGCCCCTGCGAGTTGCTTTTTGCTCCGACGGTGATCCGCCCTCCCTCCGGCGTGAACTTGATCGCATTCGACAGCAAGTTGGTGAGGATCTGCTGCACCTTGGCCTGATCTTGATACAAGAGCGGCAAGTCGTTTTCGATATCGACTCGCAGATCGATGTTCTTCTCCTCGGCCAGCGACCGCACCATGTCGCACTGGTTGGCGATCACCTGATCGATGCGAAACTCCGACAGCCGCACCTCCATTTTTCCGGCTTCCATTTTCGCCAGGTCCAAAATGTCATTGATCATGTCGAGCAACAGGCGGCCAGACTTTTGAATGTTCTGGGCGTATCGCTTTTGCTTGTCGTTCAACGCTTCGAGCGATTGCAGCACTTCGGAAAATCCGATGATGCTGTTCAGTGGCGTCCGCAGCTCATGGCTCATGTTGGCCAAAAACTCCCCCTTCAGGCGGTTCATCTCGTGCAACTGCATGTTGAGATGGGCCAGCTCATCGACCTTGTGGTCCAACTCGTTATTCGCGTTGAGCAGCTCCCCTTGCGTCTCCACCAGATGCACGAGCATTTTGTTGAACGACGTCGCCAGGTCTTCGAATTCGTCGTTCGTGTGAATTTCCGCCCGCTGGGCCAGATCCCCCCGCGCGACGGCGTCGCTCACCTCGCGCAAGTGATTCAGCGGCTTGATGACGATGTACTTCACGACGTAGTACAGCGCCACCATCGCCAGAAAAATCGTGAGAATGCCCACGGCCAGCAAAATGGCCCGCGTCTTCGGCACGGCTGCCCGTACCGCTTCGTCGGCCATGCTGACCCGCACGACGCGAAACGGCCGCGTGGCCGGGTCAAACACCTGGTCGGGCTGGGCCGCGTTGTTGTATTGATGGCAAGTGCTGCAACTCGCCGACCAATAGACCACCTGGTAATAGTCGTAACGTCCCGAATCGGAATAATTGAGCGCCCGAAACACGGGATTCGGGTTGGTCTGCTCGTTCTGATGAATGGCGGCTTCGAGCAGCTCCCGCTCCGCCGGGCCCTTGGGTATCGTTTCCGCTTTCGCCGACGTGGGTGCCGAGCTCAGCATCGCCGTCAGCTTGATTTCCGCCTCCGCCTTCAATTTCTCCAGCAGCCGTCGCTCGTCCCCTTCGGCGATGTGGACCTCCCCCGTTTTGATCGTGGACTCCCGTTTGTCGTCCAGCGAGAGAATGCGGACGGCATATTTTTGCTGAGCCAGGTCTTTGTTTTGCGATTCGACCAGCCTTTGCCGCCATTGCCCCTCGTCGCGATTCGTCCACCATTGCCAGTGCAGATCGAACAGCACATACCGCACGAGGTCACGCCCCTTGCTTTGGGCCGTCTCCTCGATCAACCCTTCGCTGATCCGATCGACCCACCAGAACGCAATCAGAATCAGCCCGCCCACGCAAATTCCGAATAGCCAGCGGCACTTCGATTCCAGATTGCTCTCGCCGAGCACTCGCTTTAAGCTGCGATAACCGCTCATCAGTCGTCAAACCTGGACGCCGTCAAATCTGGACAAGGGATGCACGATTCCTAGATTTTACGCTCTCCGCCACCCCACCACTAGAGCAACGAGACCCCTTTGCCTGGCCGATTTCATGGCGAGCGGGAGGCGTCAGCCTCCCGGTGACGTGGTGTTACCGAGAGCGCAACATTTTTCGCACGTCCGCGAACCGAGCGCTGATGCCAATCCAGAAATTGATGGGCCACCGGTATAGCGATTTCAGGCAAATGAACAGAAGGCATCCGGGGAGCAGGAGACAGCACCCAGTAGCCAGGCACGGTCAGGAAATCGGTGGCGGCGAGAGGCGGATATGGCGGGAAGGTCGCGGATGCGGTGAATCACGGCGACATTGTAACAAGCTTCGCCGCGAATTTCGTAAATGATGCGGTACGGCCACATCATGACTTCGCGAAAGTGGTCCAGATTGAATTCGGGAACCATTCCGCCGGCACGAAGACCGAGATCCAATTTACCCACCGCTGCATAGATTCGCTCGCCTGTCTGTAGGGCATAGCGAGGAGAATGCGGGCAATATAGTCCATGATCGAATGGCACTTGAACTTTTCTAACACATTGCAACGGTAGGACTTAACAACGCTATCACGACCACGCTGGCGCTTTGTCGAATTCCCTGTTCAATGAGCGTTCACACTGATCTGCCAATGTTTGACCCATTTACGTGAAATTGCCGCTTTTGCTGATGTGGTGATGGCACTGCATCGCCAGCATTGCTTCATCGTTTTGCCGCAACGACTTACGAAAGTTCAAGTGCCATTCGTCCATGATCCCTTGGAGGTCGTCTATTGCCGGGTCAGTCCATACGACTCTGCCCATTGGTCGAGCCTCCGTCCAACTTCCTCGTGAGATTGCACGCGGCCTTCATCGATGGCTCGGCTTCCGGCAAGAACTTTTTCGTGGACATACAAATGATATTGAATATCTTCCACCGTGCAGTCGTCCGGCAGCGATTCGACTAGCTGGATGACCGATTCCTTGACTGAACTCATGGAGAAGAACTCCTTCGCGGAAGCACAATTCAATTAGTCGATTATAGGCTGCTCAGCCAGGAATATCGAATCCATTACCTGGTGACCATTGTTGTGGTTTGATGACTGTCGAGGGTGACGATGATGGTGGTGTCGCGGTAGGGACGCTCGGTGGTGAGTGTTTGTTGTTGGGTGACTTCTAGCAGACGGCCTTGGTCGATAGAGAATTGGATTTGGCCGCGGTGAGTTGGCGATTTGATGGTGAGTTGGCTGCCAGGGGTGGAGGTGAAGGTGGCGGAGATGCCGATGTTGGCGAGGGGTTTGCCATCTTGTTCGGAAAGGCTCGTGAGGGTGTATTTGGTGTCGATCTTGAGGGGGCCGGCGGCGGTGGGGCGTTCGCTGGAGATGGACCAAGTGTCGTTAGCGGTGACTGGTTTTTCTGGCAGGGCGAGGAGAGGGCGGCGGAGCATTTGCTCTACGGCGGCGCGGGCGGCGGTGTCGCCTTCGGCGTTGTTATCGAGGGCGGTCAGGAAGGCTTTGGCGGAGTCGTTGGATGGCTGCATAGCGGTGATTTCACCGCGCGGGGTCATGGTCATTTCGAATTCGGCTCCGACGAGGGGGCGGAGGGCGTCGGCGAGGTCGCGCGATTGGCCGCTGGGCTTGGTGGAGGAGGCGGAATCGAATTCGATGGTGCCGGCTTGGGGCGTGGCGAGCTTTTGATGGATGCGCTCGATGGATTGACGGATTTTGAATCCGGAATCGTCGGCGGAGAGGACGATCCAGCCGAGGACGAGCGTGAGGTTGATGTCGGTTTCTGCTACTTTGCCGGTGAAGGAGACTTTGGACTAGGTGTTCTGCTCGATGGCGACGTGGAGGGATTCGTTGGGCTTGAGTTTCCAGCGGAGGAGAGTTTGGGCGTGGGTGGGGGCAGCTAGAGCGAGAAGAAGAACGACGCAGAGCGTCGGGATGTGCGTTCCCACGCGGAGCGTGGGAACGAGAAGTGATGTACGCATCGATAAAATCCTTTTTAGAGCGTGATGGTTTGGCCGGGGTTGAGGACGATGGGCTCGCAGGTGGTGTCCTTACGCACGCGGTCGGCCCAGTGGTTCGCATCTTGGGCGATGGGGGGCCAGGTGCTGAAGTGGGAGGGGATGACTTTTTTGGGTTTGAGCAGCTTTACGGCTTCGAGGGCGTCGTCGGGGCCCATTGTAAAGAGATCGCCGATGGGGAGCACGGCCAGATCGAGGCCGCCGGCACCGATGAGGGCCATATCGCTGAAGAGGGCGGTGTCGCAGGCGAAGTAAATCTTCGGGCCGTCGGTGAGTGTGATGAGGAAGCCGCTGGGGTTGCCGCCGTTTGAGCCGTCGGGGAGGGAGGAGCTGTGGAAGGCGAGGGTGAGCTTCACGCGGCCGAAGGGGAGGTTTACGCCGCCGCCGAGGTTGCCGCCAATGGTGTTTTTGACGCCGTGGTTCTTGGCTAGCCAGGTGGTGATTTCGTAATTCGAGATCACCGTCGCGCCGGTGCGGTTGGCGATTTTGGCGGCGTCGGCGATGTGATCGAAATGGCCGTGCGAGACGAGGATGTAGTCAGCCGCGATGTCTGTTGATTTGATGGGCGCGGTGGGCGAATCGTCGAGGAAGGGGTCAATCAGCAGCGTGTGCGTTGGCGTTTTGAGTTGCCAACTGGCGTGGCCGAGCCAAGTGAGGGAGGGCATGGGGAGGGGGGGACAAGGGGACTGGGAGACAAGGGGACAGGGTTGGTTTGTTGTCACAGAAATGGGGTTGATCGGCAAGGAGAGTGGCGGCTGTTGCGAATTTCGTGGTATCGCTATTCTGATTTCTGGCTCCTGATTCCTGACCTCTGACTCTTGGCTGCCATGGACCCGCAAATACTGACTCGTGAATTGCACGTTAAGAACGACTCGAAGATTGTGATGCTCGTGGCGGATGGACTGGGGGGGCTGCCGCTGTCGCCGGGTGGGAAGACGGAGCTGGAAACGGCGAAGACGCTGAATTTGGATGCGCTGGCAAAGATTGGCGTGCAGGGGGGGAGCATTCCGGTGTTTCCCGGGATCGCGCCGGGGAGCGGGCCGGGGCACTTGGGGCTGTTTGGTTATGACCCCGTGAAATATTTGATTGGGCGCGGGGCGCTGGAGGCGACAGGAATTGGCTTTGCGATGCAGCCGGGGGATGTGGCGGCGCGGGGGAATTTTTGCACGCTGGATGCAGCGGGGAAGATTATCGACCGGCGGGCGGGGCGGATTGCCAGCGAGGAGAGCGCGCCGCTGGCGGTGCGGATGCGCGAGGCCAAGGTCGCCGGCTATGAGATTTTTGTGGAGCCGGTGAAGGAGCATCGGTTTGTGGTGGTGTTTCGAGGTCCGGGATTGGCGGGGAGTGTGAAGGACACTGATCCGCAAGCTGTCGGCGTGCCGCCCCTGTCGGCTGAGGCTCACGACGAGGCGAGCAAAAAGACCGCGGAAGTCGCCAACAAGTGGATTGCAGAGGCGACGAAGCTGCTGGCCGGCGAGAAGAAGGCGAACGGGTTAACGCTGCGGGGATTCGCAGCGCGGCCGGCGTTGCCGAGTTATGAAGAGGTGTATGGATTGAAGGCGGCGGCGATTGCCGTGTATCCGATGTACAAGGGGCTGGCCCAATTGGTTGGCATGGACATTGTTGGCAAGGCGCAGACGCTGAACGAGCAGATTGATGTGCTGGAGCAGAATTGGAGTAAGTACGACTTCTTCTTCCTGCATTACAAATACACGGACAGCACGGGCGAGGACGGCAACTTCGAAGCGAAAGTGAAGAAGATTGAGGAGTTCGACGCGGCAATTCCGCGCGTGAACGCACTGAAGCCGAATGTGCTCATTGTGACCGGCGATCACAGCACGCCGAGCTATCTGAAGGCGCATAGCTGGCATCCGGTGCCGACGCTCTTGGTGAGCGATTGCTGCCGGCCGGATGGGAATACGACGTTTAGCGAGAGCGCGGCGATTCGAGGAGGGCTCGGGCAGTTTAAGGCAAAATATTTGATGACGCTGGCGCTGTCGAATGCGGGGCGGATGGGGAAGTATGGGGCGTGAAGGTAGGGCCGGCCGGAGGCCCGCCCCACGGTTAGTCGATGACGTTGAGTTTGAGTTCGTCGGAGTTGCCGCGGAGTTCGGGGGCGTACATGGCGGTGGCTTGGGTCGGTAACGCCGAGAAGCGGCCGGGGATTTCGGCTCTCATGCGATAGTTGACGGAGTGGCGGCCGCGGGCGAGTTGGCGGACGAAGAAGGCGACGCGGTTGTCGCGGTATTCGACGTAAGCCGGGAGACTGGTGGAGTTGTAGCCGCTGCGCTGCTCGACGGCTTCGAATCCGGCGGGCTTCATGTCTTCGAAGAGCAGGTATTCGTAGTCGTTTTTGCTCTCGATGACGAGCTCGACCTCGACGAGATCGCCGCTGGTGAGCGTGTCCCCTTCTTTCAGCAGTTGCCGCTCGTATTTTTCGACCTTTTGATCGACGGGCTGGCCGCGAGAGGCTTCGGCTTTGATCTTTTTCTCGACGGGATTGAGCTTGTAATACTGGCGTTCGACTTTGACTTCGAGGCCGGCTTTGGTGATGTTGTCTTCGAGTGTGAAGTTGGTGAGGTAGGCGTTGAAATAGACGGGGCCTTTGCCGCGGCGGCGGAGCTCGACTTCGTGGGGACCGCTTTTCACGTCGGCTCCGGTGAGGACGAATTTGTTGTCGTAGGTGAAGAGGTTGTCTTTGTTGATGGGGACTTCTTTGAGCTTGCTGCCGTCGAGCCAGATTTCGAGGAGCATGTCGGGCTCGGTTTCGCCGGCGGCTTTCAGGTAGTCGGCGAAGGCTTCGACGCAGATGGCGGTGTCGCGGGTGCTGTTCCAGAAGGTGGCGTGCTTGCGGTTGTTGAGCAGGTATTTGATGAGGCGCGGGGCTTTTTCGCCTGTGGGCTCGACGCGGGTGAGGAGCTTGAGGTAGTAGGCGTTGGCTTCGATTTCGCTACCGTACCAGAACCACCACCAGTTGTTCTCGGGGAGTTTTAGGTAAGCGGTTTCGTTTTCGGCGTCCTGAACGAGGAACTGGTCGATGTTCTGCACGATCATGGTCAGCTTTTCTTTGTCGCCCAGTTTGTCGAGGGCGAGGCCGAACATGGCTTTGGCATAGACGGGAAGCTGGATGCGATCGCGGTAGAGGCGGTCGCGCATTTCGACGTTGTCGGCGGTGGCATCGACGAGGATCATACAAACGAAGGCGTCGAGGGCGTCGCAATGTTGCTTCTGCGTGACCTTGTCTTTCTTCTGCTCAAAATTCTTCAGCCATTGCAGTTGCTCGGCCTGGTAGCGCTTGAGCCAGTCGATGCCTTTGTCGAGGATGCCGGGGACGAGGGCTACGTCATTCGCTTGGGCGAGTTGGAGGCCGTGGACGACGACGGCGGTGGTGTGGGGGTAGCTGTGTTCGCCGGTGCCGCTGAACCAGCCCCAGCCGCCGTCGCTGATTTGTTGTTCGGTGAGGGTCTTCACACCGTCTTTGACCATGGAGGTTAGCTCGGACTCCTCGAAGACGGGATTGCGGTCGAAGCGTTTCCACTGGGCGGCCCGCTGTTGGTCGTTGCCGATCTCTTGGGCATTCAAGTTGGTTCGTTTATCGCGGATGTCTCCCAATTGAAAATTCATCCGCTGGAGGACTTTTTGTGTGATGACGCTGGGGAGGAAGCGGTTGAGGGTTTGCTCGGTGCAGCCGTAGGGATATTCGGCCAGGTACGGGAGGGCATCGACCATCGCCATTGCCAGCGAGGGGGAGTAGCGAATCTCGAGGCGGGAGTCGTCGATGCGGCGCTCGGCGGGGACGTTGAGTGTGAGGCGGGCGGAGTCTTTGTCGGGGCGGACGGTGCCGGCCCAGCTTTCGGTTTTGAGGATGCCGTGGATGTAGCTGGGGAGCTTCATTTCCATGGCGTCGGATTCTTCGTCGGTGAGGGCTTTCATGCGGACGATGGCTTCGCCTTCGCGGAGGACGCGGCAGCGCCAATCGACGCGGGATTCGCCGCTCGCCGGGACTTTCATCTTCACCGTTGTTGGAAAGCTCGGGAGGGCCACCAACGTGTCTCCCGACATTTCCAAGGAAACCGTGACTTCTTTCTCGGCTGCCAAGTAGTTGTGGACGTTGGCGGAGAGGACGACTTCGTCGGTTTGGACGAAGAAGCGGGGGGCTTGGAGGCGGACGAGGAGATTTTTGCGGGTGACGATGTCGGCTTCGCCGGAGCCGACTTTGGTGCCGTGACCCATGGCCCAGACGCGGATTTTCCAGGCGGTGAGATTTTCCGGCATGTCGATTTCAACTTCGCCAATGCCGCGAGCGTCGGTCGTGAGAGAGCCGACCCATTTGGCGGTGTCGGCGAATTTGGTGCGGATGGTGGGTTCGAGGAGGGCAGTGCTTGCGGATTCTTCAACAAACACATCGAGAGTTGTCGCCGAATCTTTGTAATGAGCGAGTTCACCCATCGCTGCCATCGGAGCTGCGGCAGGCATTGCACCACCCTCCATTGCCATTGCGCGCATTTGCATTCCAGCGCCGGGGGCACCGCCGCCCATGCCTCCACGCATACGGCTAAACATGGTTGCTTTGTTCCGGTCGTCAAAACCTATAGCCAACTTCTCTCGCTCTATCCCGTCCAAATCATCGGCCGCGGTGGCTCCAAAGATGCCGAGAGGGTCCATGCCGGGCTTGTTGGGCAGCGTGAGGTTCGGCTCGTGCTTGGCGAGGCTGTCTTGGCCTTGGGGTTGGTGGTGGCGACGCCATTTCCAGAAGAATTCTTTGATGTCGCCGACGTTGCTGCCGCCGGAGATGTATTCGACGGACTTGTCGTACATCGTGAGGACGGTGGAGCCGACGAAGTCTTTGCCGCTGGCGTCGGTGAGGTGGATTTTCACTTTGCCTTTTTCGCCGGGTTTGTATTCTTTTTGCGAGGGGAGGACTTCGACGTTGAGGACGCGTTTTTCGGGGGGGACGACGATTTCTTTGGTTTCGCTATGCACGCGGCCGCCGGAGATGGTGAGGGCTTCGACGAAAAAGTTGGGCATGTCCTTTTTCACGATGGCGATTTCTTCGAGCGTGCTTTTGCCCTTGAGGCGGAGGAGCTTGGGCTCCAGATAGATGCCGTTGGTGGGGCGGATGAAGAGGAGGACGGTGCTGTCTTCACGGTTGGTGTTGAGTTGGAGCTTGACGGTGTCGCCCGCAGCGTATTCGGCGCGGTCGGGCACGAGTTCAACACTGTTGAAGCGGAAATCGGAGCCGTTAAAACCTTCGCCGACGATGGTGAAGATGTAGCCGCCTTCGACCTGGTGGCCTTGGCTATCGGTGAGCGAGTACGACAGGCGGTATTGGCCTTGGGCGGAGGCTTGGATTTGCTGTTTCGCGAGGCCTTCGTCGTCGGTATTGAGTTGCCAGGTTTGGACGGGAGTTTCGATGGGCTGCTTGTTGGCGTCGTAGGTGATCTTGAGGAGCTTGAGGACGCCTTGGCCTTTGACGGGTTTGTGGTCGAGCGTTTGGGCGCTGAAATTGGCGAGGGCTGTGTCGCCGATGCGGTAGTAGCCGCGATCGACCCAGGCGAAGACTTTGAAGGGCTTACGGG
>JANNTN010000877.1:0-2656 GCA_031394445.1 Anatilimnocola sp. | reverse complement strand
CCAGATTCAGCTCGGCGGCATACTCGGCGCTGTCGAGCGCCGGCGGCGGCGGGGCGCGAAACTGCGCGGTGGTGGGCATCGCGAAGGGTTTGACGCCCGGCCATTGCGGGAGGAGTGGTGGGAAATAATCGGGGAATGTCCGCTGCCACTCGCCCGGATCGCTGCCGGGGACGTAGGTCACGGTGGCGGCAGCGCCATCGCCCGTGCGCCAGGCCAGGATGCCATCGCCGACTTGCTGGCCAACGGCGAGCCCCTGCTCTTTGGCGGGGCCGTCGGGTACGGAATTTAGCGCTTCGGTCAGCGAGGCGTTGAACTTTGCCAGCTCGTCGATTTTCGTGTAAAGCTTGGAAGCAACACGCTGCGCGGCGGCGGCCGCGGCGACGGTGACGGAAGTTCCCGCCGGAGCAGTCACATCGACTTGGTACGGCTGATAGGTTCGCTCAACCGCGTTGACGGCATCAAAAATGGCGGCGTGAACCATCGCCAGATTGCGGGCGACGGCGGGGGGCGGCGAGAGGACGACGCGATTGGTGTAGGGATCGTTCGAGAGGGTATTCCAATCGCGGACGACGTTGAGCATCGTCGCGTTCCAGTCGAGCACCACGTCGCCGTGCTTCACGGTGAGGGGGACCGTTTTTTGGCGGGAAGTCGCGGTGTCGGTCGCGATGATTTCAAAATCGTGCGTGCCGAGGGTGACGGACGCTGAAAACTGATAACGGCCGGTGGCGTCGGCAGTGATTGTTTGGGCCCCCTGCCCTGCCCCGTTCAATGCGACACTGGCCCCGGGGGAGGTTTGGCCTTCGATCGTGATGTCGGGCAGCAGTACGACGTTGTTGCCGTTGGGATCGGTGGCGGGGGAGAGGTGGACGGTCAAAGGCAATGTGGGCGTGGCGAACGGAGGCCAGGCGACAGCCGGATCGGTGGTGTTCGATAGGGGAGTAACGACAAAACGATGGTTCGCGTTCTCGTCATCCTGCACGGATTGCAGGCGAAGCAGGCCCGTATCGCGGTTTATAAATTGCGGGAGGGCGATCGTGAGAATTTCGCCGTCCCACTGCACGTAGTCGGTTGAGAAGCTCGCGCCGGTGGGGGAAAGCTGAAACAGCGGCCCGCCGGGCTGGCCTTGGTCGAGCAGGGTGAGGCCGGGGTTTGTCGGATCGGACAGATAGATGTCGAGGCCGTCGGATTGGGTTGCGCCGGCGGCGAAATTCGCGTCGATTTTCAAACGGTAGGTTCGCACGCCCTGCGGTTGGCCGACCGTCAGCGTGATGCGGTTGCGGCGGTGGTCCGGCGCGGTGTCGGCAACCCGGTCCGCTGCCACGCCATCATCGATGGCGTTGATGACATCGAGGGCGTCCTGGGCGGTCACTTCTTGATCGCCGTTGACATCGTAAAAGTCGCTATCAGCCGGGCGCAACGCGGGCAAATTGGTCTCCACGCCGGCATTGATACGGTTGATGATTCGCAGAACGTCGTCAGCGACGATGGCGCTATCGGGTTTTACATCGAGGGCATCGACAGGGTTGCGCCAATCGACGTTGAGGAGGAGGCGAGGGTCGAGGAGTTCATACGTTAGCACACGCTGCTGTTTTCTCGGCCGAAGGCGGTGTCGGTCAGAAATAAACGAGTGATTTCGCATGTGAGTGTCTGGCATCATTCTTGTGCGAGCCATGGTAGCGACATTTAGCCATGACCCAGATCACTTCTACCGGTGAATAAGTTTGTTGTATTGCTGTTCGGCGCGATCGGCGTATTGCTGCATTTTTTTGATCTCCTGGTCTAGCTTGGAGATTTTCAGTTTTGCAGTTTTCGAAACTGGATTCAGATTAAGTTTTTTACGCACATTTGTTTCAAATCCCCTTGGATTCTGTAGCCTAAATCTCTCTTTGTTGAGCGCAGTCACCTTGTCTTCGAAGAACTTCTGCCGCATTTGAGCCAGATCACACTTTTTTATTCTGGCCAGTATTTGGCGGTTGATATAGTTTTGCTGGGGTGCTGAATTGCTTGGTTGATTCGACACCTCTCCCGTGGATAATTGGTCTCGCGCTTGTTGTTGAGCGGCTGCAGTGGCAGCGATTGCGTCAGCACTGGCTTTTTGATAAACGGGGAGCATTTTCTTCAGTTGGATCCCGATCAGCGTGGCGACAATTGCCAAAGGCGTCATTCGTGCCAGCATGGCGGCTGAACGGCGATTTCCGTCTGCATCGGTAAATGAGACAGGGTCATTTTGAACGTATCCATAGACATTCATTCCGCCATTTTGCCCAATCGGGTCTTCGTTGATGAATCTCCCAGTCGCTGTGTCGTAATAGCGAGCCCGGTAGTACATGAGGCCGGTTTCGGAATCGAACTCACGGCCGGTGAAGCGATAGCGAGTTGTAATTGCGGGGTTCGATTCGGAGATGACGTTGCCGTAGGAGTCGTACTTGAGGTGGTTCACGATCTGGCCGGAGCTATTCACGAGATCGTGAACGGTGCCGAGGTGATCGGTCAGGTGCCACTGGACATTGCCTGCGGCGTCTTCCTGAGCCAGGACTTGATCGACGTCGGAGCCGTAGAGATAACGCATCGATTCGGCTGATGGGGCGGCACCTGTTCCATCAGGATCGCGATACTCGACGAGGACGTCTTCGCCGTCGTAAACGAACGTGGTAAA
>JANNTN010000810.1:0-5260 GCA_031394445.1 Anatilimnocola sp. | reverse complement strand
GGAGGCCGGCCAGTTAGAGCCTCGTAAAGAATCGCACCGAGGGCATAAACATCGACAGCCGGGCCAATGACGCCGCCGGCAGCGCACTGCTCGGGCGGCATGTAGCTGGGCGTGCCGACAATGGCCAGACTTTGCGGCTTCGCCTGCCCATCGTCGAGTATTTTGGCGAGGCCAAAATCAGTGATCTTGGGAATAGTCATTGGTCCTTTGTCATTTGTCACTTGTTTGTTTTCTGCAAATGACAATTGACTAGTGACAACTGACAACAAGACATTGGCCGGCTTGAGATCGCGGTGAATGATGCCCTGCTCGTGGGCATAAGCGACGGCGCGCGTGAGCGCGAGGAGCAGATCGGCGGCGGCCCTTGGAGCGAGAACCGCGGTGGCGAGGCGCTTTTCGAGGCTGGGGCCAGCGACGAATTCCATCGAGAGAAACGGGCAGCCTTCGTCTTGGCCAACTTCGTAGATCGGGACGATGTTGGGATGCGACAGACGGGCAGTCGCTTCGGCTTCCGCGCGAAAGCGGGCGCGTTCACGCTCGTCGTGCGGTGAGAGAATCATCTTGAGCGCGACGATTCGGCCCAGGCCGCGCTGGCGGGCCTGATAGACCACTCCCATGCCGCCGCGGCCAATCTCTTGCAGAATTTCGTAGCCGCCGATCGTTTGCCGATTGGTCGCTGCTGGGGTGCCCTCGGCGTCAATCGAGAGTGGTTCACGCAATGTGCCAAGTCGGCCTTCGCCATGCGTATCGCCGCCATCGACGAGGGCATGAACTTCGAAAACTTGCGACAACTCGAGACGCCATTGCGGAAAACGATCCAGCCAGGCTTGCGGCTGAGGCTGCTGGCCCAGTTGCTCGCGGACGATGAATTCGGTGTACAGGAGCTCGAGAACGGCATCCGCATCGTCGCCAATTGCCGGCTGATCCTTCAAGAAATCCTCAGCTCGGCAGTCGTGCCCAGCACGCAGCTTGCGGCTCAATTCGTCGCAAGCCCGTTGGGCGGCAAGAGAGCTATCAGAGAGCGAGTTAGTGCCGAGCATGAATGGTGATTGTTATGAAGCACGAAGGGAAGGTATCAACTCAAAATACAAAGGATGAATAGACAAAGCCACATCGCTCGATGATTTTCAGTGGTGCGTCAGATTGTGACGACGATTCTTTTGGGTGAGGGCTTGATGTCGTTCGACGATTTGAAAATCCAGTCATTGAGCGTGACATTGTTGCTGCCGTTGTTGAAAATGGAATCGACCGCCCCAGCACCACGCCGCGTAGAAACCAGAGCTGCAATTGCCTTTCCGCTGGGCTCTACTAGCATGGGTATTCAGTGAATGCCGCCAGCGGCTCAAAATGTTCCATGTTTTTCGCCGATTTGAGGCGATTTGTTCCCGACGCAAGACTCCAACTCGTCCTGCCAAATGGCCGCAGCCACCCTTTCGTTCGCCGAACTTCTGAGCCGGGCTCGGCAGCATGACGCGGAGGCGATGAACGAGCTGTGCCGGCAGTATCAGCCGCGGTTGCAGGTGGTGGCGCGTGTGCTGTTGGGGCCGGCGCTGCGGCCGATTCTCGATTCGATGGACCTGGTGCAGTCGGTCCACCGCTCGCTGCTAGTCGGTTTGCGGGCGGAGAAGTTTGACATTTCGACGCCTGAAAATCTGTTGGCGCTCTCTCTGACTCTGTTGCGGCGGAAGATTGCCCGCCATTGGCGACGCGCGCGGCGGCAAGAGCGGCTGCATTCCGGCGCTTCGAGCATGGACCTATTGCCGACGCTGCTTGCCGAGATTGCCACGACGGAGATGGGGCCAGCCGATGCGGCCCAGTATCACGATCTGGTTGGGCATCTGTGCCAACATCTGTCGGTCAGCGAGCGGCAGATCATCGCGCTGCGACTGGATGGCTACACCACTGCCGAGATTGCCCACGAGCTCGATATCAATCACATCACGCTGCGCGTGCGGATGACACGTCTCCGCGAACGCCTGCGCTCCAGCGGATTGTTGCACGACTGGCTGTAACGATAGCCGTGATGTTCTATTAATTGAGTTGCTCGACTGCCGCGGCTTGATGGAGTTGCCGCATTTCGTCGTCGGACAACGTACGATCGAAGACGGCCAGGCCGCCGAAGCGCCCGATGGTGGCTTCGCCCAGCATCTTGCCGACGGCGTAGCGGGCACCGACGGTAAAGTCGCTGCCTCCGCCGCGCTTGGATTGGGCATGCTTTTCGGGGTCGTAGCGAAAAATTCCGCGACCGTGGAAATAAGGGTTCATGCCACGGTCTTTACCACTGGGGCCTTCTTGCGTGAAGTAGCGGTCGGTTCGCTTGTGGGCGGCCGGATCGAGTTGTAGCTCGTCGAGCGTGCCGTTCAGGTACGCGCGAATGTATTGGCCGTCGTAGGTGAAACCGAGAGTACACCACTTCTCGGTCGGTACTTCGTTGGCGGTAGTCGCGTAATCGCAACACCAGGGAAAGGGGGTGCCGTCGGCCCGGCGAGTGACGCCCCCTTCACTGCTGATGTGGGGCACGAGCTTGTTCGGACCGCCATAGGTCGGCATGTTCATGAGCAGGGCGTACTGACGTGTTCCCGTGTCGTCGTTGGCTCCTTTGCCTTCGCTCCACATGCCGGCGATGGTCCGGCTTTGGCGGAGATTCACAATCCGCACGGCGGCGAACATGCTCACTTGAGCGTTGGGGCCGGAGATATTGAGATCGCCTGTTTCGGTATAGGGAATTCGGAAGTACTGTTTGCCGTTGAGCTCCGCGGAATAGCCAGAAAATGGCCCGTCTGCGACGCGCGGAATCGGGCCGCTTACTTCACTCAACGGATGCTGGTTTTTTGTGCCCCGCGACAATCGCTGCTGGCCCGCTTCTTCGCCAAATGTCCAAAACGCGACCAGTCCCGGCACGCGCGTGACAGCGGCAGCGTCCCCCCGTGGCTCGGCCCGTGCCGGGAGATTGGCGGACAATAGGGCGATGATGCACAGAGCCGCTAGTAATTGCGGCGGGCATGCAGGCAGCGGGAATCGATTGGTTTTCAGCATGAGATGTAACATGGGAAGCGAAGCTGCATTACCTTGGGTCGTTCGGAGCTCAGCTTCCTACCTGCGCGTCGCGGGTGCGCCTTTGTGTGTGAAGGAGGAGACGACGCCGAAGTAGATGCCGTTGCGCTTTTGGACTTGCAGCACGAAGTCGCCGCTGACGAGCAGATCGCGGGCACTCTCCTTGAAGAGTTTTCGCACAAGTTGCCCATCCGCCTTGGTGCAGAAGAAATTCAGATTTCGCGACTCACGAATGTCGCATTGCCGATCATGGCGAGAACATTCAAGTTCCGGCCAAAAACCGCAGCGCATCGAGCGCGTCCTATTCCTTGTCCGTCAATTTCCTGCGAGCCATGCGAGTGCCTCGGTGTGCGGGTGAATCCCCATGAATGCACTCATTTGCTCCGCACGGACCCAACTCCCAAATCGGTTCTACTTAGACGAGTCTCGAGCAACTGCAAAAAAACGACACCAGGTAAGATCTGTTGCAGAAATGCGTGGAAATTGCCTTGCAGAACGGCAATTTGCAGCAATTCATGGCAACTCTCGGAAACTCAGTGAAATCTCAATTAGCTCCCCCCGTAGGACTCGAACCTACGACCCGGCGGTTAACAGACGATCCTGTAAGCCTCAAGAAAACCAGCAATTTCCCACGATTTGAGGCATCTTACCGGGTCGAAAATCTTTTGCAAGCGTGTGCGAGCGTTCCCATACAGTAACCAGTGTTTTCAGTAACGGCCGAAAAGCTCTCGGCCGCTATCTCAGTACGGAAGTCTCACCGGCCGAGGAACGTCCACCCAAGCAGTATGTTCAGAGCGAGAATGGCCGTGGATTTCTAGTGGCCGCGGTTATCGGGATGACCGGCCGAGGCTCGCCCAGCTGGCGGGCTAGGTATTCGCGTGGATTGATCAGCATGTCCCTGCTCGACCGATTCAGGCCTATGATCGGTTGAGTGCGGGGCCTCACAGGAAGCATTGCCGAGGCCGACCGACGGCGGCTCGTTTTCCTCAGTTTTTACGGGTACTCGGTGGTTTGAATAGTGACATGAGTTCTTCGGAACACGAGGACTTGGAGACAGCAATTCCAGGGGCCCCAGAAGGACCGAGTCACAATACGAACATTTTCTGATGTGCGCCTCATCCCGTTCCATGACGGGCCGATTAAGTCGAGATGATCCACATCCTCGGATGCTTGCGAGTGCTTACTACCGATGCTCGTTATTTCATGAAGTCGAGCGTGTTCCAAGGCGGGGGTGCAAGGTCGGATCGGCATACATAGCCAGTTCTTCGAATGCCGCCGAGGCCGCCGAGCGGAAAAGTGCCCTGCCACCGCCAACGGTCCCCCCTACGGCAGAAGTACCGTGACACACCCGCCAGACCATCATTTGCCGGTGCCATTTGCTGGATTTCTTTTCCGCCCTTCCCGAATTTCAAGTCGCGTGGCAAACGGCTTAACGCCGAGCGTTTCGTGAATTTCGTCCGGGTAGTAGGCAACGTCGCCTTTGATCACGAGCGCTACCTTGCGAATGTCTGAGATGTTCTGCGTCGGATCGCCGTCGGTGAGAATCAGGTCTGCACGCTTCCCCGGCATGATGACACCTCGATCATCAAGCACGCGCGCGTATTTGGCTCCGTTGAAGGTCGCGATCTGCAGCACCTGGGCGGGGGTCAGGCCCGCGTCCACGTAAAACTCGAGTTCACGATGCAGGGAGAATCCCGCGAGATCGTCGGTGCCCGCGACCAACGGAATTCCAGCGCGGTACATGCGGCCCGTGAATTCGATCATCTTGGCGAACGACTTCTCGTAGCGCGCGGCGATTTCGTCGTCCGGAATTTTCATTTGAGCCTGCAGGCAGTCTCGCCGGATGTCGGGCGGCAGGTGGTCGGCGATCGTGGTATAGGCCTGCGACAACACGCCGTCGCGGTGGCGGATGAAATTGAACGCCGTGAGCGTCGGATCGACCACAATCTGCCGCTCCGCGAGTAAAGCGATAAAGTCTTGAACTCGCTTGCTGTCGAAGTCGAGGTCCGCAACCTTTTCGGCGGGTAGATAGAAGCGTGCGAGCGTGCGAGTATCGGTTTTATCGTCAACGAGGAAGTTGAGCAGCACTTGATTAATGTGCTGAATCTCGTCGTATCCTGCCAGCACGGCCTGCTCCGCGCGCAGGAAGGCTGGGAGCAGAAGGCCGCCGTGCTCGAAGAGCGGCAGAAGCTCAGAGAGCAGGAAC
>JANNTN010000800.1:0-10197 GCA_031394445.1 Anatilimnocola sp. | reverse complement strand
TGCGGCGAGATTCTTCGGCTGCGTAGGAATTGAGCGGATCGTGCTTCTTGACGCCGATTTCTTTGAGCAGCTTTTTGTCGGAGAAGCCGCGATTGCCGAGAAACTTGATCTCGCCGATGCGCGGGCGCTCGAAGACCTTGAAACGGACGACAACGCCGGTGGGCACTTGTTCGGTGAAGGTCTTTACGTCGCGAAACAGGCCGGAAGTGACGAGTCGCCGGACGTCACCCTGCAGAAGGTCGGGATCGAATTCCCGGTCCTTGCGGGTGTGAATGTGTTTTTGAATTTCGTAGTCTTTGGTGGTGTGGTCGCCTTCAATGATGACATCGACCACGAGCTGCCCGGAGGGTGGGGTGACAGCATTCGAAGATTGCCCGGCGGGCTGCAATCGTGTGGGCTGCGCGTAAGACGCGTTGGGAGGGGACAAAGGCAGCGAGGGCGGCAAGGTCGCGGGGCGATCTTGAGGCACCTGGGCCAGCGCACATTGTGTGGCCAGCACGAATTGCGCGGCCAGGCACGCGGCAATAGCCGCAAACCAACCGATGCGGGCTCGCCTTCCCTGCGCGAATCGACGCTGCATCGCGATAAGTTCCTGATTCTGAGGAGTGACTGGCGCTGGAACCGATTCACACCGCGCAGCGAATCTGAGGCGCGCGCGGACTGCCCCCACCAATGGCCGCGTATGAATACTGAAATGACCGATTAGCGACAAGGTTAATTTCGTAGCGAGCGGTGGACATAGCTGTCGCATTCGATCGGATTTTTGCTAGCGAAACCAAGGCTCGCGTCAGGAATTAGACGGGCTCAATGGCAACAATCGAGATGCCCAGTCGATCGGCCTGGGCGATTACTTCCGCCTGGTCCACGATGATGGTCTTGCCGGCTTCGATTGCCAGGCAGCGAGCACCCGAGTCGGCCAGTGATTGAATCGTACCTTGCCCGATGGTGGGGACGTCGAACCGCATGTCTTGCTGAGGCTTGGCAACTTTGACGACGGTGAAGCCGCCACGCGGACAGAGCTCTCCCGCACGACGAATGCAGGCGTCGGTGCCTTCCACGGCTTCGACGGCGACGACCGAGCGGCCCTTGATGGCGACGCTTTGGCCGATATCGAGACGGCCCATTTCTTTGGCGAGTGGCCAGCCGAATTCGATGTCTTGTTTTTCGGTGGAGGTGGGGCCGCGGCGGGTGAGCACGCCGGGAGGAGCCAGTAGTTCGGGAGCAAAATCTGTCGCGGGTGCCATGGTGATGCCATCTTTCGCAAATTCATGGATGATGACGGTTAGCATGGTGTCGTCGCTACGGTCTTTTTTTCCCAGATAGTACAGCGGAAAAAATGCGCGGATGGTTCGCAGGTCGGGCACCAGCGAGAGCCAACCGTAGCGACCAAAGAGGAGCTTGTGTTTGAAGACTTTGCCGGCCATGGTGACTTGCTCGACACCACGGCGATGGAAATGGCGAATGGCCGAGCCCAGGCGAGCCACGCCGCTGAGCACGAAGCTGTCGCACATGGCGGCTAGCGATTCATCCACGTGGCCCCGCAGTCCGATGCAATGCACTTCATAGCCTTGGACCTTGAGCGCCTCCGCGACGACAACGGGAAAGCGCCCCCAGCCGGCGACGAGGCCGATTTTGAGTGTTGGATGATGGATGTTGGACTGAGCCATGCCGCGATTCGCAATTAGTAATTCAAAATCAACGATCTATTGTGCTTAAGCGGCATCGGCGCGCGTTTCGCTGCTGTCGGTTGTTCCGGCCAGGCGAATGATGGCGCGCTGGGTTTCGTGGAGTTGCCGGCGAATTTCGGGGAGTTGCTGAATGAGCGAAATACTGCGGAAAAATTGCCGCTCTTCAACAGCCGGGGCACCGAGGTAGCGTTTGCCGGGAAGGGTGTCGGTCATCACGCCGGCTTTCGCGCCGACGAGCGTGCCGTCCGCTATGTGCAGATGATCCGCAACACCGACTTGTCCAGCGATCACGACGTGTTCCCCCGTGGAAGAACTGCCGGCGATGCCGGCCTGCGAGCAGATGAGGTTGTGCCGGCCAACGCGGCAGTTGTGGCCGATTTGGACCAGGTTGTCGATCTTGGTGCCGCTGCCGATGACGGTGGGGCCGTAGGTGCCGCGGTCGATGGTCGTCGCAGCGCCGATTTCGACCTGGTCGCCGACTTCGACATGCCCGAGTTGGGCGCTGAGCTTGTGCCGGCCATCGACGGTGGAATAACCAAAGCCGTAAGCACCGAGAACGGCACCGGCGTGAATGATGACTTGCTGACCGAGGACCGTGTTTTCGTAGAGGACGGCGTTGGGGAACAGCAGGCAGCCCGCGCCGAGTTTGCAGCCGTCGAGAATTCGCACGCCGCTGTGAATGACGCAGCCGGGACCGATTTCCACGCCTTCACCGATAAAGGCTTGGGGGTGAACTTCGACGTCAGCGCCGAGGCTGGCCGTGGGGCTGACGAAAGCGGCGGGGCTGACGCCGGTAAACCTGGTTTGGCGTGGCGGATGAAAATGGGCTACGACCTTGGCAAAGGCCGCGTGGACATCGCTGACGGTGATGTAGGGTCGATCGGTGGGTTGAAAGCTCGCAGGCACGATGACGGCCGAGGCTTCGCAGCGGGCTAGCTTGTCGGCCAAGCGTGGACTATCGGCGAGCGTGATCTCGCCCGGACGGGCGACGTGGAGCGTGGCCGCCCCGCTAATTTCTAGATCGCTTTGGCTGGAGAGGTTGCCATCGATAAGTCTCGCGATTTCGGCCAATGGTAATCCCATGACACGGCTTCCTTTCCCTGGCTGCGGTTGCCACTCCCGATGGCAACGCCTTCCGACTTTTCGCTGGAGTGAAAAGCCCGCGGATGCTACTCGACGGTAGCAATTGGCCACAAGAGCGAATGGAGCGGTGTCTGCCGATGGGGGCGGGTTACGGAATTCAAGGAAACGCTGTTGGTGGGGAGCGTGGTCGGGGATGGGGGAAGGTTTCGAGATGCAGTCCCTCACGGCGTGAGAGGACTACTTTGGTCCGCCCCTGAGAGGTTTTTGGGGAAATGGCTATATTGCTGGGCTATTAGACGTGATGGTGGGCCGGCGCGAGCAAGCTCGCTGGTCCCACCCTGCAGCCCCTCGATAACCTGGCATTTCCGATGAAATTCACACCGTCTGTGGTTGAGGAGTGTCGTCGTCAGTTTCCGGCTTTATCGCGGAGTGTGGGGGATTTTCCGGCGGCGTTTTTGGATGGGCCTGGGGGAACGCAGGTTCCGCGGCGGGTGATCGATGCGATCAGTCATTATTTGGCAAACACCAATGCCAATCACGGCGGGCTGTATGCGACTTCACGGGAGAGCGACGCGTTGCTCGAGCGGGCGCATGAGGCGTTTGCGGAGTTTTTGGGGGCGGATGATCCGCAGTCGATCGTGTTTGGCCAGAACATGACGACGCTGACGTTTGCCATGTCGCGGTCGCTAGCACAGACGTGGCAGCCGGGGGATGAAATTATCGTTACGCGGCTTGATCACGACGCGAACGTCTCGCCGTGGACGCTAGCGGCCCGGGACGCGGGGGTGACGGTGCGGTGGGTGCCGCTGCGGCCGGAGGATGGGACGCTCGATTTGGCGGCTTTTCGGGAATTGCTATCACCGAAGACCCGGCTGGTGGCGGTGGGCTGTGCGTCGAACGCGGTCGGCACTGTCAATCCGGTTCGTGAGATCGCCGAATTGGCCCATCAGGCTGGGGCCTTGGTGTATCTCGACGCGGTGCATTACGCGCCGCACGCGCTGATCGATGTGCAGCAGATCGGTTGTGATTTTTTGGCTTGCTCGGCGTACAAGTTTTTTGGTCCGCACTTGGGCGTCCTGTGGGGGCGGAGGAAATTGCTCGATGAGTTGGAAGCATATAAGGTCCGGCCCGCGCCGCTGTCGCCACCGGATAAATGGATGACGGGGACACAGAATCACGAGGCGATTGCTGGCGGGCTGGCGGCAGTCGATTATTTGGCCGATTTGGGTCGGACGCTAGCCGATAACGAGACGCTTTCGCGGCGGGCGGCGCTACGCGAGGCGTATCACGAGATTGGAATTTACGAGCGGTCGCTTATGAAGCGATTGTTGAGTGGCTTGGCTGAGTTGTCGGAGATCAAGGTGTGGGGAGTTACGCAGCCGGAGCGTTTTGACGAGCGAGTGGCGACGATTAGCTTCACGCACAAGCGGTTCACGGCGGCGCAGATGGCGGAGAAGCTCGCGGAAAGCGGTTTCTTCACCTGGCACGGTAACTACTACGCGCTGAACTTCACCGAAGCGATGGGGCTGGAGCCGGAGGGTATGCTGCGGGTAGGGCTGCTGCATTACAATACGGTCGAGGAAGTGGAGAGGTTGCTGGAGGCGGTGAAAGGATTGAAATAGCACGGGTCACTTGTCATTGGTCATTTGTTGTGAGAAGCGATGGTTTATCCGACGGCGTTGGAATTGAGTCCCGAGAATCGGTTGCTTGTCACGTGGAGTGATGGGGAGCGGCGGAGCTATACGGTTCGGGCGCTGCGTGATGGTTGCCCGTGCGCGACTTGCCGGGAGAAGAAGAGCAAGCCGGTGGACCCGTTCGCTCTGCCGATGCTGAAGCAAGTGCAGACGCAGCCGCTGACGATTGCCGGGATGCAGCCGATGGGAAATTACGCGTATTCGATCGCGTTTAGCGACGGCCACGACACGGGGATTTTTGCGTTTGATTTGCTGCGGCAGTTGGGTGAGCCAGCGTGAGGGGTTAGCCATCACGCAAAAAATGAACTGCCACAACCTCTCAACCAAGGCAGGGAATTAGCCACGGATCAACACGGATGAAACACGGATTGAATGCATCTGTGAAAATCCGTGTTTCATCTGTGGCTTCTGCTCTTCCGGGGTGAATTTGGAGGCAGATTAGTTATTGCTGCCTGCCTTAGATCAGCGAGAGGTCGGTCTGGGCGGTTATCGTCTGATCGTCCAAAGTGTCGGCGGTGCTGTCTGGATTTTGTTTGCGATTGACGACGGTCAGGTCGGTCTCGTGATCGGTGGTTGGGAGCGGTGACAGGTCGGCGACATTGTCCGAGTTGGATGTGCTCAAAAGCACGGGGCGAGAATCGTTATCTTTGCCGCTCAGGTTGTTCGCTGATGAGCCGTTGACAAATTCCGCTTGCATGTCGGGTGACAACAATTCCAGAATGTTCACGGCGAATCGGTTGCCCTTTGCATCATCCGGAATCGCCAAGATGACAGGCGTTTCGGGGAGCACAGGAATGCTAACTAAGGGCACTGCCACTGGGGGGGCGACTGGCGCGCTTTCGTTGGGACGATCGACCGGCGTTTCTTGGTCTTGGCCAATTCGCAGGCTGAGCTGGCCGAACTGAACCGCGAGCGGATCAATGCCACCGTCGATGCCGTACGCCAAAATACTGTGTGCGGGGACGACCAACGGACGACTCGTGGTGAAAATCAAATCTCCGTCGGAAGTCGCCCGCATGGGCACGCTGAAGACCTCGAAGCGGCGTCCGTCCGACTCCGCCACTCCACTAAATCCACCGGCTTCCAGAATTGAGCCGCTCTGAGAAAGATCCCCTTTTTGACCGTTACCGAATCGGTCGCTGTGGGTCAATTCTCCGGTGACCTTGGCCAAATCACCATTCCATTGCATGTTGAGGTAAGCCGCGAATACTCCTTTCGGGTTCGTGCGCAAGTCTTGGGCCCAAACGTGCAGGATGAAATCGTCACCGACACGGAGATTCGTGAGGGGCGAGCCGTCTGGCTTCGTGGCCGTTAGCGATAGATCGGCGACCAGCTTATCCTCGACGACGTTCGCCGCGATCATGTGAGTATCAAGCCAGGAGGATGATTCGGGCTGATCGGCAGCACGGATACCAACCCGCATTACAATGGTTCCGACAAAACCGGGAACTGACCTGATGATCAGCTTGCCCATTGCGGGATTGATCGTAAGTACCTGGAAATTCAAAACAGCATTTTCGCCTTCTGGGTTTTCCGCTACGAAAACAATGGGTTTGTTTCCGGCATTTTCCGCGTGGAGCGGAATTTCAATTGCATTCGAGACGCTACTAAAATTGATCGTGGCAGCGATTTTTAAGTATGGGCTGGGCGCTTTGAAATCCACGGCCGCGGGGTCCGTGACAATGTCCATGAGATTGGCCGTATCCGCGGTGGCGCTATCGACATCGGCGGCCAGATAGAGCCGATGCTCGAGTGATTCAAAGTCCAGCCGGCGGAAACCGCTGTAGGGGGGACGCGCAGAAGTCGTGGGCTGATAGAGTGATTTCGGAATCTCGCGAAGTGCCAGTTTTTTCGTGATTCCCATTTTTTTCCACGCTCGATTCCGCAAATCACAAACTCCGTGGCAATACACAACTGTGGTATTCCGCCAGCCCACGGAACGCCACGGAGGGCGTTCCCTACAGAAACCGGGAGCGCCAAAACTGAATATAGTTGTCGCGGGTCCAATCGTCACGCATCAAGAGAATTGTGTGGGAAGTTTGGGTCGCGAGGCTTTCCTTTCCCAGGGTGGCCGCTAGACTTTGAGGCCGCCAAACGAGGTAACCGCGTTAGCCTTGAAGGACGAAAATGCGTTGGTGACGCAACATCCTGATGGCAACTCGCGGAGCGAGTTGCCCACTTTGGGATAACTTAAGGAGCGAGTTGCCCACAATTTCAGGAATCCGGAGGTTGTGGGCCGGTTTTTGGTGAACCAGCGTGCTACAATTTCCGATAATCAAGGTTGCTTGGGGTGAGGAAGATTGTTAAACCTCACCACGAAACGAAATTAGCGCAAACAGCGTCCAATATAGAAGAACACAGCCTTCGGCAAATTTATTCCGACTGAGGGACCAACTTTTCCGGGATGGCCTTTCTCACTAACGGCAGGTGTAGTAACACGCCAGAGAATCGCCAATCTCCCAGCGACTCCATCCGTCGCAATTCGCCGAAGGTCTTATAAGACAACGGGTCGCGGAACAAAAAACCGCGGCCCGTTGTTTTTTATGAATGACCAATGAGTCGGCCTGCAGATTACTTGGTCATTCTTAGGCTTGCGGCTTGGCGAGCCAGGTAAACGCTTGGTCGCGGGTGTCGAAGATGCCCCAGAGCTTTTCGAGGCGGGCGACGTTGAGAACTTCTCGGCCGATGGCGGAAGGGCGGACGACGGCTAAGCGGCCCCCTTTGATTTTCACGCGCTTCCAAAGCTGGGTCATCCATTCGAGTACGGTCGAGCCGAAGTAGGGGATTTCGCCCAGATCGACAATGATTTGCTCGGTGCCGGGAGCATCGAGTTGTTCTTGCACCTGGTTCCATTCGCCGGCACCGGTGGGCTCGGCAAACACCGCTTGTGTGAACAGCGGCGTGAGCACCAGGACATTGCCTTGCTGCTCGGAGCGAATGTACTTGGACTCCATTGAATCACTCATGAGGCCTGCTCCTGGGCAGGAGAGCGCTTGACCATCGTCACCTGGTTGCCGGTTTCGTTGAACGAGACTTCGTCCATGAAGGTCCGCATCAAGAGCAAGCCGCGGCCACTCACTTTCTCAAGATTTTCTGGGTCGGTCGGATCGGGCAGCTTGGCCGGGTCGAAGCCGGGCCCTTGGTCGTGAATCACAAAGCGGCCCTCGCTGGGGGAGACTTCCAGCGAGACCTCCAGATGGCGGTTGGCATAAGGCTGGGCAGCCGTTCGTTCGGCGATCAATTTTTCATAGACGTCGGGATCTCCTTCGCGCTGTTCGCTGGTCAGCTCGAGGTTGCCATGAAAAATAGCGTTTCGCAAAGCTTCTTCGAGTGCGATGCAGACGCGAATGACGTTGGCCTCGTCGCACAGGCCCACGCTCATAACCAGGCTTTGTAAGTGATTCACCAGCAGGGGAATCAAGCTGGGATCGTTGCTGATGACAAAGTGGAATTTGCCGCGCTTCATGCAATCCATGAGTCGAGCGTGACTCGATCGCTCCTGAACCATAAGCAGCACATCCTGGACTGTGTTCAGCAGATGCTGATGCAAAACGCCCTTGGGCACATAGCTGGCCGCGCCCGCCTTGAGCGCTTTGACCGCGATCTCTTCGCTGCCCTTGCCCGTCATCAAAATCACGGGAATATGCGGGCATTGCTCGACGATTCGCGCTACTAACTCTAGCCCCGACATCCCTGGCATCACAAGATCAGTCACCACCAGTTCGGGGCGAAATTCGGCCAGTTTCTCCAACGCCTCTTCGCCGGTAGTGGCGAATTGCACCTGCAGATCTTTGCCCTTGGACAGCAAGCCTCCCACCAGCTTGCGGTCCACCGCCGCGTCATCCACCACTAACACAGTCGCCATGCTTTTTGCCCTTACCAAGCTCAACTTCACTCAATCGCAGATCAGACTTCACGCCGTTTCACGAGCGTCACATGCCGCCCGGCATCTTGGAATGTCACTTCATCAAAAAAAGCCCGCATCAACACCAGCCCACGGCCAGTTTCGGGATCGAGCGATCCCGGCCGCCCCGCGGCAGGAATCGTCGCGGGGTCAAACCCTGGGCCTTCGTCGCGTATCTCGAAGCGGGCCTGCTCGGAATTCATGGTGATCCGCACGCGAATCCTCCGGCCATTGTACGGCGACGCCGATTGTCGCTGAGCGAGTATATCGTCCCCTTTGCCCGCGAGCAGCGACTCGCGGGTGCCTTGCAGTTGCTGAAAGCTGATTTCCAGATTGCCGCGATACAGCGCATTAAGCAAGGCTTCTTTGAGTGCTGCCCCGACGCGAAATCGCCCGGTAGCGTCGGTCAGATTCATGCCGGAGACCATCTGTTGCACCAAATCGACCAGCGGATCAATCAAGGCGGGGTCGTTGTCGAGTTCAAAATCAAAATCGCAACTATTCAAGCAAGCAATGAGATGGTCGTGCGTTTGATCGGAGCGGGCGAGGTTTAAGGCCTCATCGACCGATTCGAGCAGCCGTTCGCCCAGTTGCGGCTTGGGAACATAGTTCGAGGCACCGCGATGCAAGGCCTCCACGGCCAAATCTTCGCTGCCGTGGCCGGTCATCAAAATAATCGGCACGTTGGGATGGTGCATGCGCACCGCGGCGACAAGCTCGAGCCCGTTGCGGTTAGGCATTTGCAGATCAGTGACGATCAGGTCGGGCTCGGACTCGCGCATGCGGGCCAGCGCCTGCGAACCGTCTTCCGCAAATTCGACCTTGAACCTACCGTCGCGGGACAAAATTCCCCCCACAAAACGGCGATCGACTGCCGAATCATCGACTACGAGAACAGTCGCCATGACGGAGCTCCTGTCGTCTGTCATTGGTCACTTGTCATTAGTCATTTGCTAGGACTGGCAATGACTCTCCGTTTCAAGTGACCAATGACAAATGACAAATGACAAGAATGAAACCGCGTGAATCAATCAGGCACGTTCCGAGCGCGCCGGCCCTCCCCGTCCTTCCACGTAGTTTATCAGATGCGGAACCAGCTTTGCCAACTCCTGCTTGAGAAGTGTAAAAATCTCTTCGCTGCCGTCCAGACGCTGGGCAGCGGCCAGTTGCTCCAGGCCAAATGCCCGGTCGAACACGGCATTGGCCCCAAAATAGCGCATGGACCCTTTGATCGTGTGTGCCCCGCGGTGCAGCAGTTCCCAGTCTTGTGTATCGATTGCCCGCCGAATTTCGTCGATTCGCCGAGGATGCTCTTCCAGAAACGCGGCGGCAATCTCTCGCAATAGCTCCCGGTCGCCGGCACATACTTTGAGGGCCACGTTCCAATCCATGATGTGCGAATCGTCGGTGAGGTAGTTTTCCACCTTCTCGGCGGGTGCCGGGGCGACTTCCTCTCCCAACACCGTCCGCAGCGCCAACAACAATTGGCGTTCACGAACCGGTTTGGCGACGTATTCATCCATGCCGCAGCTCAAACATCGCTCCCGGTCGCCTTTCAGTGCATGGGCGGTCATGGCGATGATCGGCACATGCCCACCTGTTTGTTGCTCGCGCTCGCGAATCTGCCGTGTGGCCTCGAGCCCGTCCATTTCCGGCATTTGCACGTCCATCAGGATCGCGTCGAAATTCTCGTTGGCGGCCAGTTCGAGCGCCTGGCGGCCGTTGTTGGCGATTGTGATGCGGTGCCCATGCCGTTCGAGCAATCCGACCGCCAGCTTTTGGTTGACGAGGCTGTCTTCGGCCAGTAGCAGCCGGAGCGGGCGCGTCA
>JANNTN010000698.1:0-9545 GCA_031394445.1 Anatilimnocola sp. | reverse complement strand
GGCGGCGAGGGCGCGGGAGAGCTGGATGGCTTCGGTGAGGAGACGCCTGGTTTTTTCTCGTCTCGATTCGACTGCAAGGCCTTCATTCGAAGAAGTGGAAGAAGAGTTCCGCAGGATTAACTTGATTTGAGTTAGTAGCGTTGCGGATAGGTCGTCCTTGAAGTCAAAACCGCTACCGCGACCACTAAAGCCCGCCGCTAATCGTCGCAAAATGACGATTGCCTCATCTAGGAGCCGCTCTGCCTCGCGGGAATCTCGAGGTTCAATGTGAGCTGCAAAATCCCGTAGGACTCTGGCGAAGATCCCGTGATGCCAAGGGCCCAGAGAGGTGTTATCGGTGATCGACTGCCTGTTGATGGCAATTGCCCGGCGGTAGAAGTCGTCTGCCTGTTCCGGCAATGTTTTTCTGAGGCGGCCAGCGCGAACTGAGAAATAAGTGGCACGGGCGTCCAATTGTTTGTCCATTATAGGAGTGTCAATCCGTTCGACCACTTTTCCTACCTCGTCTAGGACGCGCTCGGATTCCTGCCTTTTACCTAAACGGCTTAACTCAGTTACGATGTGCATGAGCGAGTGTGCCTGTATGTTTCTATACGTCGCTCGCTTTTCAGCGGATTCCTTTTCCGTGTCTGCAAGTTTCGCATAGAGAGCGATGGACTTAAGTTTGCAATCGCGCCCTTTTTCAGAATCAAACATCTTGGAGTTGAAAAGGTAGCTCGTGCCAAGGCTTGAATAGGCCGATGCGAGCGTTTCCTGGTACTTTCTGTTTTCAGAGTCAATCGCGACCAGTTCCTCCATCGTTGTAACTGCAGACGCGGCATCGGTTCCACCGAGCCGAATTTGGAGTTTTGCAAAAGCGTGCCGGACCTCTGGTGCATTGTCTGAATCTGCGAGCAGGCGTTCATAAAGTTGCTTAGCATCCCTTGTGTCGTTTGATTGAAAACCAGGTGGCAAGAAGGGCACCTCGTTGAAGTCCATTCTCAGGCGCGCTAAGAGCTTGTCGGTGGCATCCAAGGCAGACTCTAGGTTGCGCTGCGCACGCTGTTTTTCGCTTTCCACTCGCTGACGCTCGCTCTCGGCACGGAGCCGTTCGCTTTCAGCCCTTTGGCGCTCACGCTCGGCCCTCAGTCGCTCGCGATTCGCCCGATCTCGCTCCGCCTCCGCGTCGCGGCGAGCTTGTTCCGCTTCGCGACGAGCTTTTTGTTCGCTGGTAAGGCGATTATCAGCCACTTGCCGAGCACGATTGGCCTCGACGGCCTGCCAGGCGCTGACGGCGGTGGCGAGTAGTAGCGTAGTGGCAAGAGCAGCAGCGGTTGTCAGCGATGCTTTGTGTTTGCGAGCGAATTTGCGGAAGCGGTAGAGAGTCGAAGGCGGGCAGGCTTGGACGGGCTCGTCGCTGAGGTAGCGCTGGATGTCGGCGGCCAGGGCAGAGGCGGATTCGTAGCGGCGGGAGCGGTCTTTTTCGAGCGATTTCATCACGATCCAGTCGAGTTCGCCGCGGAGGGTTGTCGAGATGCGGCGGGGGTCGGTGCTGCGGCGCGAGGATACGGTCGATAGGGTTTGGGCCTGGAGCGTGCTCACGCGCGTGCTTGGGCGCGGTGGCTCATCTTCGCGGATCATCCGCCGCATTTCATCGAGGCCGGCTTTGCTGAGCGTCTCCTTATCGAAGGGCGTCTGGCCGGTGAGCAGCTCGTAGAGCAGCACGCCGAGAGAATAGACATCACTGCGGGTATCGACACCAAGGTGGCTCATCTCGGCCTGCTCGGGACTCATGTAGAGAGGAGTGCCGACAAGCTGGGCAAAGCCAGTGTGCAGTGTGTTCTCGGTGAGCTGCTGGCCGAGAGCTTTGGCAATACCGAAGTCGATGACCCTTGGTAGTGGCGTCGCGTCATTCATCGTGACCAGAACATTGGACGGCTTCAGATCGCGATGGATAATTCCCTTCTGATGGGCGTGCTGCACTGCCTGGCAAACTTGAATGAATAGCTCCAGCCGTTCGCGGACGTTCAGACGCTTCTGATCGCAGAACTCGTTGATGGGAATGCCGCGGACCAGCTCCATCGCAAAATAGGGGCGGCCGGACTCCGTGGTCCCCGCATCCAGCACCTTGGCGATGTTGGGGTGATCCATCATCGCCAAGGCCTGTCGCTCCGCCTCGAACCGAGCTATGACCTGTTTGCTATCCATTCCCGGCTTGACCAGCTTGAGCGCAACGAGCCGCCGCACCGGCCGCTGCTGCTCGGCCATATAAACCAGGCCCATGCCCCCTTCGCCGATTTGTTCGAGGAGTTTGTAGGGGCCGATTTTGTCGCCGGGGGCTTCGGTGGCGGAATGGTAGTCTTCGGTGATGTCGCGGCTGGCGAGGGCGATGGCCGAGGGAGGCGTTTCGAGGAAGCTGCCGTGTTCGGCGTGGGCGGCCAGCATTTTTTCGACGCGCTGGCGCAGCGGCGCGTCGCCATGGCAAGCGTGGTCGAGAAATGCAACTTGCTCGCCAGGCGGCAGGCCCAGGGCATCGGCGAAAATAGATTCGAGAGTGTCGATGTCGATCATAGAAGTGCTCGCTATCTATCAATGCGAAAAAGGGGCGCAAAACCCTTCAGCCGTGGGGAGGAATTTTAGAAAAAAATGCGGAAGCGGGGCAGCGGAGAGCGAAATGCCCTGCGATTCGTCGCATTGTTTCAGGCTTGTAACTCGGTGTAGAGCCACGATTTAGCGAAGGCCCAGTGGCGCTCGGCGGTCGAGAGCGAGATACCCAGTGCTTGGGCGGCTTCGGCCATCGTCAGGCCGGCGAAATATCGCAGCTTGACCAGTTCGGCCCGCGCGGGGCTGGCAGCGGCGAGCTTGGTGAGGGCTTCATCCAGTGCTAACAGGTCGAGCGACGGCCCTTCGCTGGTGATGCAGTCGGTCGTGAAATCGATTTGCTCGTACTCGCCGCCACGCTTGAGTTGTTTTTTGCGGCGGGCAGATTCGACGAGAATTCGCCGCATGGCCTCGGCTGCGGCGGAGAAGAAATGCCCGCGGCTATCCCACTTAAGGTCGATGCTGTTCTCAACAAGGCGAACATAAGCCTCGTGAACGAGCGAGGTTGCACTGAGCGTTTGGCCGGGCTTTTCTTTGGTCAGCCGAGCGGCGGCGAGCCTTTTTAGCTCTTCATAAACGAGCGGTAGCAACTTCTCTGCGGCTTGCGGATCGCCTTGCTCGATCTGCGACAAGATGCGGGTGACATCGGACATGGCGACTAGGATAGCCACCTGAAATCGCCGCTGCCAGAAAAAAGTGGGCGGTGAGGGACTAATGACAGCCGACGCAAAGCGTGTAGTGGAAAGTCTTTGCGGCGGTGACACACAAACAGGCGAAGCAGAATCCGAAGCAGTTGGCCCCGATTCTGACTCTGATGCTCATCCAGACGACGCCGGCTTACCCGGTCCCGTCGATCCTGACTTGTTCCGTATCATCGCCGCTTGGCCGGCGCTGCCAGCGGAAGTGAAGGTGGGGATTGGGGCGATGGTGAAGGCTGCTAAAGGGTAGTCTCGCTTGTGGGTCCTGCTGGCGAGTAATAAACGATGCGTCCAGAGGGACTAGTCTAGGCGGCGGCAAGATAAGCGAGACAGGGCATGGACCGTGGAAGTGCAAACTAGGGTGGAAAACTTGATTAGGTCGAAAGCCGCAAATCTGGACCCACGCCGAGGTTGGCCGGCGGAAGGATCTCTGAATCATTCGGCCCGGAACTGCCAGCACTAGCGCCTAAGGCGCGCGCAATGTGCCGCTTCTTGCGTGTTCTGTTGAATATCAAGCAGGACTTTGATTGACTCGGCCGACGCCATAAAAACGATAATGGTGACCGCCTGCATCGCGAGCGACAGCGCGATGGGCGCGCCGACGATGCCCATGCCAACCGCTGAGTGTTCGCCCGATCTGCTAAAAATGGATACGACCGCCATAAAGAGAAAAAGTAGCGTAATGAGAAAGCCGCACAGCGTGACGGCAGCAAAAACGTACAGCACGACGATTATCGCTCTGAGTGCAGGATACCGCCGTGGCTCAAAATGTGGTTGCAACGTGGTGGGGCCCGAAGACACAGAATATGGATTGCTATCGCGAATTGTCGTGTGCAACGCCGCGGTGAAGTCGCCGGAGTCGCTTGTGGAAACCGGTGACGTCGTGCGTGGGGGAGGAGTGGACGCGTTCGGCGCGGATTCTATTGACTTGGCTTCGGCTTGTTGCTGCTGGCGCAATTGTTCTTTGGTGCGCTTGCTGGATTCAATGGCCGCCGCCTTTCGCTCGGCGGCTGCCGTTTGCTCGGCAAGTATCTGCTGCCACTCTTGACCACCGGGAACAACAAACTGTCGGCCACAGTCAGGACAAGAGTCCGGCTTCCCTATGTCATCAACCGGCGACTTCAGGAGCGTATCGCAGTTCGGACAACCATAACTGACGACGGGTTTGCCTAGCAGCGGTTTCTTAATCTCGATGGAGCGAGGCATCGACGGAACCCATCGGTAATACTGTTAGAAACAAGGTAGGCGCGCACTGTAATCTGACGAAACGAGCGCTGCAACTGAAGCCAGCCGATTAACAAACATGTGCGGTATTTCGTGGGTCGGGGCGAAGCAATCGACTGACAGGGACTACTTCGGGAGGGTCGCATCGCCGGCCAGCGAGCGACCAAGCGGTTCGGGTGGCGGCGGCGGTTTCACCTAATTTTCCGCACGCCCATCATCACGCCCGGCCGCAAAACGATAAAATGCGGGCAAAGGGTTCGCCGGCTGATCCCCGGCACAAATGGACCTGGCGGCCGACGAGTTATTTGCCTTTCACGTCGGCCGCCGGGTTCGGCCCGAACGAAAGGCAACATCATGGACGAGTGGCAGCATTGGACTAATTTTCTCGCGCAACTTGATTGGGACTTGGTTGCGATTCGCGATCAATTGGCAGAGGCGGACCTAACGCGGGCGAGACTTGAGATTAATGCGATTTGCGAGCGCGTCACGCACGTTGGCAATAGAATTGGGTCCGAACCGGGAAAGCTTCTATCCACGGAATGGCGGCGCGGCGTTGTTAACACGGGCGCATTCTACAACCTATATCAAATCAAGATTGCGCAAGGGCCGGATTGTGTGCTGACGCAGCGGCAAGCTGTCGATTTGCATGACGTGTTCGGGGAGTTAGTGCGATTCTTGATCGACGGCACAACGGCCTATAAGCAGTCTGAGATTGCGCCCGAGATACGGAAGGCAATCAACTGTTATCTGTCAGAGCGCAGTTTCGCGGTGGTTAGTGGAAACGCAGAGTCACCGACCCATGCATCGTTTGCACTGAAAGCCAAACCAGTCGCGAGTTCGATCAAGAAGCGGTTTCGGATTGTTGATTCGCAAGGTGAGCGCGTTCTGGCCGTGCCGGCGAACGACAGTTGTGTCGGCAACCCCGGTCCTATCGTCCTAGACATTGAAGCGCGGACAAATACTCGCCTTCGCGACGGTGAAAACCCGGTTTGGTTTATCCGGCTGCACAAAGACTTCATGGACCGTCGCGATCCGTCCGCAAGTGTTTCGTTTGCGGACTACTGCACCCGGCGACACGCGGACAAGATTGACGATGGGCGAGAGACGCGACGAAAACTGGACAGTGACGGTTTCAGGGTACTTTGCGACGCTGTCCCTGCCCTTCAAGAGCAATCCCGTTGGCTGCGAGCTGCGCAATTCAATCTCTACAAAAATCTGTTTGATTGGTTCGGCCCGGCGATGCTTGCAGCGGGCTACGGCCTGACGGAGCAGGAACCGGAAGCGAGTGGCCCCATTTGGAAGCGAGGCCATGCGGAATGGATGGCGCTTACCAACTTGAAGCCGATGGACAGCCTTGAATCATGGCTGACTGCCGGCGTAGCCGCTGGCATTCCAACGGGCGAAATACGGCAAACCAATCGAAAGGAATTGGTAGATCGAATTCGCCTCTGGACGCTGGCAAGGCGAGCACAGTTACCGCCCCAAACTCCGCCGGCTGATCCCGACGAAATTGAGCGACGGTACTTCCGTGTCGCACCGGCGAATGGACCAAAACCAACGACGGCACACGACGGCACGCTGTTTCCTTACGAATATGGTTCGGACCTTCATAACCTTTGGGGCTGGGGGCACTGTCTTGGGCTGTTTCTTGAAACAGAGAACCCAACGAACCCGCTCGCCGGAATGAGATTTCGACCGGACGAATCCGCGCAAGATGCAATGATCCGGTTCAGCGTTAAGTACCCGCTCGTGATACAGCAAGTGAAGGAATGCATAGACCTAACTGAGAAGCGATTTGCGGAGTTTCAGCAGAAAGATACGCCAGAAACGCGATACGCCTTGGCCGAAGAAATGGGATGGCAAAGCGGAAGGATTATTGCGGCAGCCGACGCGATTGCTACCGCAGAGCGACAGACGAAGGGCACAGCCGGACGATCATCGCAGGATAAGCCCACGGATTCGCAGCCGGCACGGCATACGCCGGCAGGCAGAACAGTAGCAACGGATGACTACGAAAACCGCAAGCTGGTTGCGGAGCGGTGGGAATCATTCAAAGACAAATACACGGAATTGGGCTATTCGCGTTGTACCTGGGAAACCTTTGCGACGTGGGCATCGGACGAGTTTGACGATATGCCGAGTGACAATCACGCAGAGCTAAAGCGGATGGTGGACGCCTATCGCAAGACACGGACGCCACGCAATCTCGTTTAGCCGGAAGAATGCCCGCGCCGGCAATTTTTCCATTCTTCCACCGAAGATTTTGGCAAATTCTTGCACCGTGAATTGCCAAGCGGCGTAGCGTCGCAGCAAGATTTTGGACGGAACAATTCGGCTGTTTGATTCTTCCGCCGAAACCTTGGGCAAACTCTCGATCATGCGGCTGGCATGGTGCAGGCCGCGATGAAATCAAAAGAGAGTACCCATCGTGCCCACCACAATACAGCCGGCCATTGCCGGCGATACGCAAGCCCTGTTAGTCGATGAGCGAACCGCCGCGTCGATGTTAGGCGTCGTCCCCCGAACACTCTGGGCGATGGCCGCCAGCGGCGAACTGCCCAGCGTGAGAATCGGCCGGCGCAAGCTGTACGCGATTGACACGCTGCGCCGCTTCGTAAGCCAGCGTGAAACCGACGGCGATGCCCAGCGGATTTAGACCGCCCCCAGAACTCCCTAGGGGCCGCGTCTTTGGTGAGCTGGGCGAGTCTTGACAACCTGCCCGCGGGGTCCGATTCCCCGGCGGTCCAATCGTATCCCTGCCCAAGAAATGCAAAGGCCCGGCGGTGTGGCCGGGCACTTTGCTGGGCGAGTCTTGACAGTTGAAGACTATCACGGATGGACAGCACGAGCAAGGTTTTGCCGCGCAATGATCCGGCGGAAACCGAGCGTGCATTCAGTTTGATTTTGTAGCCGGGGCAGGTGACGGAATCGCGTGGTGCGGTGCTTGTTTGGGCCTCGCGTTGTCAACGTGCAATATCGTCCTGAAGTGTTCTTCCAATCGCTAGATTGGTCGCTCTAAGCCATTGGCGTTGGCTACGGAACAATCCAAACACCATGAGTCCAAACAACATCGAGTGCATGCACTCACCTGCGACGAGGTGCAATCTGCTGATTTGTTCGTGTTGGCGGCATCCAAACAACCAATAGCGCGACTAATGACCGACTGGGCCCGCGCTTAATCATCACGCGCCTAACTGCGGTCAGCATAGGGTTGCAACGACTGAAGGGAGAAATGCGAAGTTGCGACTGGGTCGCAGAATCCACGCTGTGTAGCGCCGACCAAGCTCCAGCGGCAACTCCAGCGGAATTAAGCAGATCACGAAAGCTGCGCCCTAGCGACAGCGCCGACATTTGCCCCGCGAGTGCTCGGGCCGCTTCGAAGAGCATCCCATTTCGACAGGTTTCAACACCATCCGCCGGCCCGGATTTGTTCGGACTACATGCGCTCGGACTGTGCGCCCTTGAATTCAGCCTCTTTTCGGCACGATGGTAGGCTCTGATTACCACGTGTTCCCTACGTTCCCACCCGAAAGCGGTGGCAAGCAGCCGCAGTGAACAGTAAAATCCCATTCGCATTGCTGCCCGTTGTTTCGCAATTCTGGCTCTCAGACCGATGCCCAGCCGCCAAATCGACCATCCGATCCTTAACAGCCCCTTCGACGAGCCTATGCGGCACTTCGAATTCGACGGTGAGGGCATGACGGATACGACAAGCGCGCCCTCAAAGCCCAGATTCTAACTGCTGCCATCTTGAGCCCCGCACCATGACGCCCGAAGAGAGAGCCCGCCTGGAAATCGATCGCCAGCTCCAGGCATGCGGCTGGGCGGTGCAGGATTATCCGGAGATGAACCTAGGGTCGGCAGCGGGGATCGCGGTGCGAGAGTTCCCGCTCACCACGGGTGAAGCCGACTATCTGCTCTATGCCGACGGCCGGGCCATCGGCATCGTCGAGGCCAAGCCCGAAGGGCACACGCTGGCCGGCGTGGAGCCGCAGTCGGCCAAATACACCGAGGGGCTGCCGCGGGGCCTGCCCAGCTACCGGCTGCCGTTGCCGTTCGCCTACGAATCGACGGGCAGCGAAACGCGGTTCACCAATATCTTGGAACCGGACGCCCGCAGCCGCCTGGTCTTCACGTTCCACCGACCTGAGGAGTTGATCCGGCTGGTCCAGCTCGACGAACAACCCCGCGCCCTCCTTCGCCAGATGCCGCAGCTCGAAGAAGGCCGGCTCTGGCGCGTGCAGCTCGAAGCCATCAAGAACCTCGAACTCTCGCTGGCCGACAACCGCCCGCGGTCGCTTATCCAGATGGCCACCGGCAGCGGAAAAACCTACACCGCCGTCAACTTCTGCTACCGCTTGATCAAGCACGCCAAGGCCCGCCGCATTCTGTTTCTGGTAGATCGCAACAACCTGGGCAAGCAGACGTTGAACGAATTCCAGCAGTTTGTCGGCCCGAGCGGCTACAAATTCACCGAGGAATACACCGTCCAGCATCTGAAGCACAACGCCGTCGCGCCGGCCTGCAAAATCTGCATCACCACGATCCAGCGGCTGTACTCGATGCTCCAGGGGGACGAGGACTACCTTGAGGAAAACGAGGAAGGCTCGCTCTTTGAAACCGAGTCGCCACTGAACAAACAGCCGCTGCCCGTCGTCTATAACGCCAAGATCCCCATCGAGACGTTTGACTTCGTCGTCGTCGATGAGTGCCACCGCAGCATTTACAACCTTTGGCGGCAAGTGCTCGAATACTTCGACGCCTCTCTGATCGGCCTGACCGCCACGCCCACAGCCCAGACCATCGGCTTTTTCAATCAAAACCTCGTCCAGGAATACACGCACGAAAAAGCCGTCGCCGACGGCGTCAACGTCGGCTACGACGTGTACCGCATCGAGACAGAGATCACCACCAAGGGCGCGAAGCTGAAAAAGCAGCCGGGCATTTTCGTTCCCCGCCGCGACCGCCGCACGAAAAAGAAACGCTACGAGGAGCTAAACGACGACCTGACCTACACAGCCAACCAGCTCGACCGCGATGTGG
>JANNTN010000635.1:0-14481 GCA_031394445.1 Anatilimnocola sp. | reverse complement strand
CGGCTTCGCGGGCGAGGAGGTCGGTGACGTGGCCTTCTTCTTCGATCAGCTTGCCGTTGCGATGCCAGGTGTGCGTGAATGGGCCTTCTTTATAGCGGTGGTCGAAAGGGCCGCAGCCGCCGGCGAGCGAGCCGTAGCCGTGGTCGAAGCCGAATTTTTGAGGGCCTTCGTCGGGTTTGGAGCCCAAGTGCCATTTGCCGGTGATCGCGGTGTCGTAGCCGGCGGATTTCAGGGCTTTGGCGAGGGTGATCGTGTTCCAGGGGAGCGCTCGGGGATTTTGAGCAGCGGTGACACCGAAGCGGCTGGCGTAGCGGCCGGTCATGAGCGCCGCGCGGGTGGGGCTGCACATGGGATGAACGTAGTGCGATTCCAAGCGCAGGCCGGTTTGGGCCAGGGCCGTCAGGTGCGGCATCTTGGCGATAGTGCCGTGCCAGGGAACATCGGCCCAGCCGAGATCGTCGGCGAGGAAGATGACGATGTTGGGTGGGGCGGCGTGGCTGCTGGAAATAGGCAGGCCAAATAGTTGGGCGGCCAAGACCAGCGTTGCGAGCAGATATGGCAGAGATTTCATGAGTGGAGGAATTTCAATGCGGTGTGGAACTGTGTGTGAGTGGTTTTGACGGAAGGCTGTCGCGAGCGGGTGATTTTGGGTCCGCAGGCTGACAGGCCTCTTCTTCGTCGATGCGAATGACGAGGTCTTTGGCGGCGACGGCGGCTTTGCCTTGCTGTTGGCCGGCGATTTCGGCGTTGATGGCGGTGACGATGTGCTGGGCGTAAAGGCGGATGCTGTGGTCGTCGAGTAGGTCGAATTTCCACTTCAGAAGGGCGGAGACGAAGCCGCGCCAGCGATCGCGGCTGCGCCAGATGCCGGTGAGCGGGCGAATGCGGCCGTAGCGATCGAGGTAGATTTCCTGGCCGCAGTGCCGATAGCCCCACCAGACGGGCGGGCAGCGGGTGACCACGTCGTTGTTGTGGACCCAGCGATAGTGCGCGACTTCGGCGTGGCGGGTGTATCGCTTGCAGCCGACGCGCGGCGAACCGAAGGTGTGCAACTCTTGCGGGTTGCTACTGATCGAGGAGGCTTTGCAGCGGAACGAGCAGATGGTGGCCATCGCGCCGCCGAGCGAGTGGCCGCAAAACCAGACGGGAAGGTGGTTGTTTCGCAGGATTTCTTCGAGCACGGGCCAGAGGTCGTCCACCTCGCGGTTGAAGCCGCTGTGGACTTTGCCGAGCGAGCCGACGACCGAGAGGACCGCGTTGGCATCGGCCTGCACGTCGTTCCATTCGGTTGGCTCGGTGCCACGGCAGGCCACGACGACATCGTGCTCATTCACAAAGAGATAGGCCTGGGCTCCGTCGTGCTCGATCAATTTGGCCGAGAGAAAACCGATGGCCTGGGCGCCCCGTTGGGCTTCGGCCGGGTCGTTGTAGGCGATCATTGCCGACTCGGCCAACACGAGCGCGCGGCGCAGAAAAGTTTGGCCGGAGATTGGCTCGCGCACGTCCGAATGCAGGACCAGCGGCACTTCGCCGGCGTCGTGAACGACTTTTTTCTCAAGAGGCTTGGACATGATTGAGATTCGCCTCCTCCGTGGGGATTTGTCTGTTAGTTCCAGGGTGTAAGGGTGAATATAGTCCGATTCGGAGAATGATCGAAGATGAGTGTGCAGGGACCGAGATAATCGAAGGGATAGCGCTTGAATTCTCACGAATTCAGCTACAAGGCGCTAGGGAAAAGACGCAGGCTTGCCAGGGGGTGAGGTCGAGAAAGAGGCCGCGATTGGCGAGGTCGTCGCCGTTCCAGTCGTAGGTGGCGGCGGAAAGTTCGTCGCGGAGTTGCCATTTTTTGCCGCCCAGATCGGGCAGTGGCAGGCGGACGTGGCATTGGCTTTGGTTGGGGGCGTAGTTGACGGCGACGATCAGCGGTTGGTGGCCGGGGGCTTGCCAGGCAAAGCAGATGAAGCAATCGTCCGTCCAGTTGTCGTCCCAGGCGGGCGTGCATTCGAGCAATTGCCATGAACCGTCGCGGAGAACGGGCAATTTGAGCACGTTCAACAGCCGGTCGTAAAACTGTTGGACGTTTTCATCGAGTGGTTCTTGCGGGCCGCGGCCAAGATGGGGGGAAATTCGTATTTTGTGCCCCTCGATCTGCCCTTGATGAAAGAAGCGTAAGCCTGGGGAGAGAAAAGTGATGACGGCGGCGGCGGAATGGATTTCAGGGGGAAAGGCCACGGCGGCGCGCGGCTCGTCGTGGTTTTCCAAAAAGCGGGCGAGCTTGTCTTGATAGTCGAGGCCGGCATGAAAGTGCTCGCGTACCGGGCGCGCGTGCTGGTCGCGGAGGCGGTCGTACAGCCGCTTGTCGTAGGCGTAGTTGAAGCCTTGCTGCTGAAGGGTCCACTCCAATTCCCAATAGACCTCGGCCATGAAGCAGAAATCGGGGTGATTCAAGCACACTTGCTGCGTCGCCCGCGGCCAGAAGAGGGGTGCCCGCTGGCCCCAAGTGCGCTCGAACACGTCGGGCAGCACGAGCATGGCCATGTCGCAGCGCAAGCCGTCGCACTGCGAGGAAATTCGCACCAACTCACCGATCATCGCGTCTTGCAGATCGGGGTTGGCATAGTTGAGCTGGAGCGTATCGGGCCAGCCGGAGAAATACGGGTCGCGTCCGTAAGCGAGTAGCAGGTCGCCGCGCTGCCGTTTGACCCAGATGTAATTTTGCGGGGCGTGGGAGAGATCGAGCTCGGAACCTTGGATGAAATATTCGGGATGATCCTCGACCCAAGGATGCCCCAGGCCCATGTGATTGGGGACGAAATCGAGCATCAGCTTGAGGCCGCGCTGCCGCAGGCGCTCGCGCAGGCGTGCGAGCGCCGCATCGCCACCGAGTTTTTCATGTGCCGTGTAGCCGGTGATGGCGAAGCCGGAGCCGAGGATGTCGTCGTCGGTCAGTTCTGGCAGCGTCTCGTGAAACTCATGACGCCAACCGGGATTGGTCCGCGATACCTGCTGCGCTTCGGGGCCGGTCTGCCACACGCTTAAGAACCACAGCCAATCGAAGCCCTGCTCAGCCAGGTGATCCAACGCAGCGTCAGGAATGTCGTCCAAGGTTGCTGGTCGGCCAAGAGTGCGAGAAATCTCGGTGAGCCAGACGCGCGTGTTAATCTGGTAGAGCGATGGATAGCGGGGAGAGGTCATGGGTGGCAACTCGGGAGCGGCTCGCTTCAAGGATGTTCGGCTTGCATGGCTCTGTGCAGATCGAGCATGGATTGTTGGCCGACGCGGAGTAGCCCTTCGCGGCCACGGTCGAGATCGGCGATGAGATAGAGCACGATCGTGAACGCGATGACAAATCCGATCATGGCTGGCGAGCGCTGCGTGGCCGACAAACCGCATTGATAGCCCACGGCGATCATGCCGAGCAGCGACAGGCCGAAGAGTCCCAACCAAATGATGAGCGGAATACGACTGCGCAGGCCGACGAGAATGCGCTTGGCGTGCAGGTCGATCACATCGTTGAGCGATTGGATGAAGATGCCGGTCATGATCGAGTCGGGATTTTTCTCCGCGGCCGCGACGGCTTGCCGCCACAGCAGTTCGTGCAGCGCTTCCGACTTGAGCAAGGCTGCTTGGGGTTCAGCTTGCTGAGTGGCGTCCACACGCGTGGCAACATATTCGCGGAGCAGCTTGGCCGCCGCGGTCTTTTCTGGTTCAGGCAGCAGTCGGGCCCGCAGGTAGGTGGTGCCGATGGCGTTGGACTCTTCGAGAACGGCTAGGCGGCGGGCATCGAAGCGAGATGCGGCCAGGCTGAACGTGAAGCCGAGCACGAGGGCGACCAGGCCCAAGATCGACGCCACCATCGCGCCAACCGGCAGCTCTTTTTCGCCGGGAATTCGCAGATGCCGATACCGGCCGAGCCGGTAGCCGCCTTCCATGGAGATTGCCAGGGAGACGATCGCGATGACAAAGAGCAACCAGAGTGGGAGGATGTCGAATGGCTCGCTATGCACGGAGTAGGTCATGTTGCGTGATGGTATTTGTTGCTGCGTGATTTATTGCTTGCGCCGACTCAGCGCGCGGTGACGGTGGTTTTTGATTCGCAGAGAGGCAACGAGTCTTTGCCACTGGCGAGAATATCTTGCGGCGACAGGACCGCGAACAATTGCAGGATGCGGGCCACAGTTCCCGTCCAGCCCGTTTGATGGCTGGCACCCAGGCCCGCACCGTTGTCGCCGTGAAAATACTCGTAAAACAGCACGCAATCCCGCCAGTGCGGGTCGTTTTGAAATTTTTGAGCGCCGCCGAAAACGGGCCGCTGCCCGGCGGAATTTTTCAAGAAGATATTCGACAGACGGCGGCCGATTTCCTCGGCGACTTGGTAGAGATTCATCATGCGGCCGGAGCCGGTGGGGCACTCGACGGTGAAATCATTGCCATAGTAGGCGTAGTATTGGAGCAGGGCCCGAATGACGAGGGCATTGACCGGCATCCAGATGGGGCCGCGCCAATTCGAGTTGCCGCCGAACATGCTCGTATCGGATTCGGCGGGCAAGTAGGCGACGCGATATTCGTGGCCGCCGACATCGAAGACGTAGGGATGTTTTTCGTGAAAGCGCGAGAGCGAGCGGAGGCCGAACTCGCTTAAAAACTCGTTCTCGTCGAGCATTTTTGCCAGCACGCGGCGGAGGCGCGTTTCGTCGAGGATCGACGCCAGCCGGCGGCCGGCCACGCCTGGCTTCAAGGGATCGTGAATGGAGGTTCGCAGCTCGGGACGCGAGCTGAGGAAATTTTGGAAGCGTTTACCAATCTCGGGCCGCTGAGTCATCAGCTTGCCGTCGAAAAATGTGGCGGCGCAGAGCGGCAATAAGCCGACCATCGAGCGAACCTTCAGTCGTTGTGCTTGCCCGTTGGGAAGGCGGAGCACGTCGTAGTAAAAGCCGTCCTCCTCGTCCCACATTCCGGTGTCGTTCCCCATGTGCCCCATGGCGGAGGCGATCCAGAGGAAGTGCTCGGTGAACTTCAGGGCCATGTCTTCATAATCGGGATCGGTCATGGCCAATTCGCCGGCTATCTCCATCATGTTTTGACAAAAGAGGGCCATCCACGCCGTGCCATCGGCTTGTTCCAGATAGCCGCCCGTCGGCAGCGGCGCGCTGCGATCAAACACGCCGATGTTGTCGAGTCCGAGAAAGCCCCCTTCGAAAACATTGCGGCCGGAACGGTCTTTGCGATTGACCCACCAGGTGAAGTTGAGCAGCAGTTTTTGGAAACAGCTCTTGAGCCAATCCTTATCACCTTCTCCATCCTTCGCCTTTTCCAGGCGGTAGGTAAAAATCGTGGCCCAGGCGTGGACCGGCGGGTTCACGTCGCCAAAGTTCCATTCGTAGGCGGGAATTTGGCCGTTGGGGTGCATGTAGCGCTCGCGGAGCATCAGCTTGAGCTGCTGCTTGCCAAAATCGGGATCGACGAGCGTGAGCGCGAGGACATGAAAAGCGAGATCCCAGGCGGCGTACCACGGATATTCCCACTTGTCGGGCATCGAGATCACGTCGCCGTTGTACATGTGATGCCAATGGTCGTTACGCGGGGCGGCTTTGCGGTTCGCCTTGAACGGATCGCTGCCGCGTTCTTCCAGCCACTTATCGACATCGTAGTGATAGAACTGCTTCGTCCAGAGCATGCCGGCCAGCGCCTGCCGGAAGACGTTGGCTTCGTCCGTGCCAAGCGCGGCGGGAGTGATGGCTCGATAGAATTCGTTCGCTTCGTCGCGGCGACTTTGGAAGGCTTCGTCGAATTTGCTGCCGAAGGGTAAATCTGTTTTACCGTTGCCGCCGAGATAAGCCGCGGGCGCGGTGTCTGTTAGCCGCAGTTGAATCGACTTGCTCTGCCCGGCAGGCACGGTGACACGATAATGGGCGGCGACTTTCGTCCCTTGTTGCTCGGGATTGACCGCAGCCGCTTGGCCCAAGACCACACAGTTGTTGATGCCGTCCTTGACGTAGGGTGTGCGATTGCCAACGCCGAAAATGCGCTCGGTATTCGTCTCGTTTTCGGTGAACAGGAGGGGCGCATTGCCGGCGCAGTACAAGTAGCGCTCGCCGAGTTTGGCATCGAACGCCTTGACGATGCTTTGCCCCGCCGGGCCGGATACTTGCTCCAGGCTGGGCCGGTCAATCGGCACATGCCAGGACCATTGATTGCGAAACCAGAGCGTCGGCAAAAGATGAATCTCAGCCGACTCCGGCCCGCGGTTGTGAACCGTGATCTGAATCAGTATGTCATCGGGCGATTGCTTGGCGTATTCGACAAAGACATCGAAGTAGCGGTTGTCGTCGAACGCACCCGTGTCGAGCAGCTCGTACTCAAGCTCGGTGCGGCTGAGGTTGCGGCTGGTCTCGACCAAATCGGCATAGGGAAAGGCCGCCTGCGGATACTTGTACAAGTACTTCATGTACGAGTGCGTCGGCGTCGAGTCGAGATAGAAATAGTATTCCTTTACGTCCTCGCCGTGATTGCTTTCGCTGTTCGTCAAGCCGAACAAGCGCTCCTTGAGGATTGAATCCTTTCCATTCCACAAGGCGAGCGCGAAGCAGAGCCGCTGATTATCATCCGAGATGCCGGCGATGCCATCTTCGCCCCAGCGATAAGCGCGCGAGCGAGCCTGGTCATGCGTGAAATAGTTCCAAGCGTCGCCCCCTTCGCTGTAATCTTCTCGGACGGTTCCCCATTGCCGTTCGCTCAGATAGGGGCCCCATTTTTTCCAAGGAGTGTTGGGCGTCCGTGCTGCCTCCAGTCGATCGTGTTCGGCAGTCATGGTGTGGCTCTCGTTCAGTCAGTGGTGCCAGCAGCAGAAAGGGGCACATCAAGCATAATTCATTCCCTGGTGGTCGCGACAATTGAAACGGCGTTCGCCCCTTTTGGATCGGCGGCACGAACCGCATATCCAGCGCCGTTTTGCCCCTTGCGCGTTCATTGTGGGAGTTTTCGCCGCTGAAAGCAATTTTTGGCCGCAGTTCGCCGCTTTTCATTGTGGCAATCGTGCGCAGCCGCACGGCGGCGTGCTGCAGGGGCGAATACGGCGATTTTCGATCATGCGACGCGACCAGCAATGTTCACTTCGCAGCCGGCAGGCGGCGGAGCTTGATGTCTTTGAGGCCGGCTTCGGTGTTGTAGCAGCAAACTCCGAGTGGCTTGCAGGGATCGACTTCGATGCGGGTGGAGATGCGGTTGTTTTCCAGCTCGACATCGACCATTTGCTTGTCGTTCAGCCAGCACTCGATTCTGCCGTTGGCGACGCGAACGCGGATGGCGTGCCACTTGTTGGATTCGAGCTTCTCGTATTGCGTGGTTTCGTTTTCGGAGGCGTCGAGACCGTTGATGCTGGAGAGGCCGACGACGGTGCCGGCCCAGCCGCCCACGACAAACGAAGCGTGCGAATCGCGGACGGGGAATGTCAGGCCGCAGAAGAAATCGTCCCCCTTGCGTTTCATCGCTTGTAGCGTGATCTCGAAATTGTCGGTGGGGATTTTGCTGCCGTCGGCGAACGTGATGCCCGTCAGCGGCTGGCCCATCCGCATGATGACTTGGCCCTCTTCGACACGCACTTCCCCTTCGCCGCCGAAATCGGTGACCTTCCAGCCGTCGAGATTTTTGCCGTTGAAGAGCGCCTCGTCGGCGGGGGCTTTTTTGTCTTGGGCCGCACCAACGGCAACGAGCAGCAAGCTAACAATACAAGCGACAAACGACGGGCGAAACATGGAGCGAACTCCGGCTAAGGGAAACAAACGGTTCGACAACATTCTACTCAGTTCAATCGACAAGCGGGTTGGTTGGTGAGATTCTCGGATACGGAAGATGAAGGATATTGAACAGAAGGTAACAAAGGAAACGAAGGGAGAAACAGCATTCCTGATCCCCTTTGCTACCTTTGCTGCCTCTGTTCACTTTTCTTGTGATCCGTGTGACCTACTTTGCCTACGCTCGAAACCACTCGACATACTCTCGCACGCCGTCGGCGATCTCGATTTTGGGTTCGTAGCTGAGGAGGAGGCGGGCTTTGGTGAGGTCAGCGTGGGTGAAGGGCATGTCTTCGGTGCGGGGGGCGTGGTGCTCGATCGTGGCTTTGGTGCCGGCGGCTTGTTCGATCAGTTCAATGAGGCGGCGAATGGCAATGGGCTGGTCGTGGCCGAGGTTGAGGCACTGGCCGGTGATGCTCGGCGCGGTGATGGCGGCGATGATGCCGCGACAGATGTCGCTGATATGGGTGAAATCGCGGAGGACGGAGCCATCGCCGAAGAGGGGGAGGGGAGAGCCCTCCAAAATTGCCCGCGTGAAGACGGCGAGAGCCAGTTCGGGCCGCAGCCGCGGGCCATAGACATTGAAAAATCGCAGGCTGACGAAGGGAAAGTCGAACAGTTGGTGATACGTGAGTCCGGCGATCTCCGCCGAGCGTTTACTCGCGCCATAGGGGCTGGCGGGAACGCCCAGCGGCGCGTCTTCGACGAACGGTGCGGCTGCCCCGCGGCCATACACGGTCGAGGAGGAGGCGAACAAAAAGCGGTCGATCTGGTGGCGGCGGGCCGCGTCGAGCAGCGTGACCGTGCCGACGACGTTGTTCTCAAAATAGCGGCGGGGATGTTTTAGGCTGGCGGGAACGCCGGGAGATGCCCCCAAGTGGCAGATGGTGCGGACGTCGTGATCGAAGAGGATCTTGGCGACAGTGTCTTGATCGCAAAAATCCCCCTCGACCAGAGTGATTCGCGGCTGATTGGCCCACGCGGCGACGTTTTCGCGTTTGATCCGCGGGTCGTAATAGTCGTTGAAGTTGTCGAGCACGACGAGGCGATCGGATTTCGCCTGGAGGAGATGCTCGACAAGGTGGCTGCCGATGAAGCCAGCGCCGCCGGTGATCAGGATAGACATAGGGGAAGAAGTCAGAGGTCGGAAGTCAGGAGCCAGGGGTCAGAAGTCAGATGGCAGATGCATGATATAGTGGACGTTTTCGGGCGGGCAGGCGGCGTGTACTCCGCCCAAGTCAAGCGGTGGAGGACGATTGAAAGCAGCAAAACCAAGTCGTGCGAGGCAGTTTGCGGTGCTGGCCGGTGTGGTCGGACTGTACTGGCTGGTCATGTTTGCGGCTACGCACTTTCCGGTTCGCACGACCCCTAAGGACGATCCGTACTCGCTCGACAAGCTCGCGCATCTTTCGGTATTTGCCGTTCTGGCGATATTGTTGTGCGGTTTGGGCGCGTTTTTGCGGTTCAAACCGTGGCAAATCAGCAGCGGCGTGCTGCTGACAGCCGGGGTTTATGCACTGGCGGACGAAGCCAGCCAAACCCTCGTGCCCAATCGCCGTGCGGACGTCTTCGACTGGCTGGCCGACGTGGCCGGCGCGGCGCTGGGAGTGATTTTGTTCTGGGTTGCCCGGTCGATTTATCGGCGTCGGGGGTAGCAACGCAGCCGCGTAGCGGCGACCGGTGAATAGCCGTTGTGCAAACACACTAACCCGAAGCGTAAGCGAGGGACTCCTGTTCTGGCAACGACTTGCGTCGAATCCCTCACTTACGTTTCGGGTTGGTATTTTCCGCAAAGTGAAATACCGCGTAGCCCTATGGCCGCTTGCCAGAAACTGGCAAAGCCTGGGTGCCGGGGCTAGAATGGCAACCTCGCCGTAGCCCTCGTAAGTCCCATTCCCTCAAGGGCTTGTGCAACTATTAACCGTCGCCGCTTGTGGTGCGCGCCGATCTCGTGCTGTGAATCCGTAGATTTTCTATGAAAATTGACCTGATGCGACACAAACCGTTGCGAAAGAACAGAAATCTCACATAGAGGCACAGAGGCACAGGGAGGAGTGGCATTGAGAGTAAGGGTGCGAGCCGCAGCCGCCGCTTGTTCTTCGAGCCGCTGGAGGAGCGGTCGCTGCTGGCCGTGATTACTGTCACGCGGCTGGACGACGCCGTGGGCACTGGCGACGGCGTCACGCTGCGCGAGGCGATTGTGGCGGCGAATACCAACGCAAAGGTCGATGGTTCGACAGCCGGGCAGGCCGCGCCGGTGATGGACACGATCGTGTTTGCTCCGGGGCTGGCCGGCACGATTTCGCTGGGCGCGGGCGGGCAGCTCTTGATCAGCGAGACGGTAAAGATTCAGGGCAACGGGGCGGCCAGCACGATCATCGACGCGCACGGGGCGTCGCGGGTGTTCGAAGTTTTGGCCAGCGGCGGCAACGTGACGTTCGACGGCGTGACGATCACGGGAGGGTCCGATGATTTCGATGGCGGCGCGGGGATTTACTTTGATTCCAATGGCCTGCTCACCGTGCAGAACAGCACGATCTTCGGAAACTCGATCTCGACCCAAACGACTACAAGAGGCGGCGGCATTTTTGCCAGCGGCGCGGTAACGGTTATCGGCAGCACGATTCGCGACAATTCGGTTTTCGCTGACGGCGATTTTTCGACTGCCGAAGGAGGTGGCATTTTTGCCAGCGGCGAGGTGACGGTCACGAGCAGCACGATTAGCGGGAACACGGTCACCACGATTCAAGACAACAACAGCGCGAACGGTGGCGGCATCGGGTCGCGGTCCGCCGTGCGGATCACGCAGAGTACGATCTCGGGCAACTCCGTGGCGGCGCCGATCGGCAGTTTCGGCGGAGGCATCGAAGCCCCTGCGATTTTCCTGATGCACAGCACCGTGACCGGAAATTCCGCATCCGGCTCGAACGGGAAAGGCGGGGGCCTGTTCGGCAGCAACATGACCATTCGCAACTCGATCGTCGCGGGCAACACCGACACCACGGGCAATGGCCCTGATTTTTCGAGTTTCTTCGGCGATCCATTCGTGTTCCAGGCCAGTCTAATCGGCGACAACAACGGCACGGGCCTCACCGCGTCGGCAACGCCCGACGCCAACGGCAATCTCATCGGCACGCACGCCGCGCCCATCGATCCCCTTCTCGGCCCGTTGGCCTTCAACGGCGGTCCGACGCAAACCCACGCCCTCTTGCCCGGCAGCCCGGCGCTCGATCTGGGCAAGATCGATCATTCCAAGGTAATTCTCGCCACTCCCAATGTGCGGGCGTTGTATCGGTTTGAGGAAGACGACGGAGCCACGGCCGCGGCCAACTCCACGGCAACCGCCGGGCTCAACGGCGCGTACATCAATGGTGTCACGCTCGGCACGGCGAATGAACTGGAGACGGGCGAAAGCGGCAATACACTCGGGAAGGTGGCCACATTCGACGGCGTGAACGATCAAGTGGCTTTGCTACCGGCGATCGTGCCGGCGGGCGGGTTTACCGATTTTTCGCTGTCGTTTTGGGTCAATTTCACCCAGCCGGCAGCGGCGGGCAGCCAGTGGTTTCAGGGCCAGGGGCTGGTCGATGGCACGGCCGCGGGCGCGGGAAGCGATTTTGGCACTTCGATATTGGATAATAAGTTCGCGTTCGGCGTGGGAGCCCCCGAGACGACGGTCTCGTCATCGCAAGCAATTAACGATGGCCAGTGGCATCATGTCGTGGCGACGCGCGTGAGCGCCTCCGGCGCCATGGCCGTCTATGTCGATGGCGTGCTCGGCGGCACGGCAACCGGCCCGACGGGGCCCAGGACCTCGACGACGCGGCTGGTGATCGGTTCGCTGCAAACGACCAGAAACTTCTTCACCGGACAGATGGATGAGGTGGCGATTTTTACGAGGGCGCTCGACGCGGTTGAAGTGGCCAGTCTCTATCAGGCCGAAGTGCCACCCGCCAGCGACCAGCGGCAAGCGCCATTCGCCCGCGCCGCCGGTTCCCCCGCCAAGCGCGATGCAGGCGCGTATGAACGGCAGACGGTGGCGAACTTGTCGCTGGTGGTCGATACGGCGGTGGACGAGAACGACGGGAACTATGCGGCCGGCGATTTGAGCCTGCGCGAGGCGATCGGCCTGGCCAACGGCAGCCTGGGGGCCGACACGATCACGTTTGCCCCGGCGATCAACGGGCAGCCGATCTTGCTGTCGCAGGGACAACTAGAAATTGGCGAAACGGTGACGATTCAAGGCAACGGCGCGGGGAAGACGATCATCGACGCGCACGGGGCATCGCGAGTGTTTGAGATTTTGGCCAGCGGCGGTGATGTGACGTTCGACGGCGTGACGATCACGGGGGGGCTGATTGACGGCAACGGAGGAGGAATTCGATCGCTCTCCTCCGGCGTGCTCACCGTGCAGAACAGCACGATCAGCGGGAACACCGCCACGGGCGTTTCCAACAATGCCGAAGGCGGCGGAATTTATGTCGTCGGCGCGGTGATGGTCACCAGCAGCACGATCAGCGGGAACTCGGCAGTGGGCGGCTTCGGTGCCTTTGGCGGCGGCCTCCTGGCCGAAGGTGCGGTGACGGTCATCGGCAGCACGATCAACGAGAACTCGGTTATGAGTGGAACTGGCTCTAATGCCGGCGGCGGCGGCATTTTTACGAGCTTCGCGGCGGTGACGGTCACCAGCAGCACGATTAGCGGGAACTCGGCCACGGGTGACGTAAACGGCACAGGCGGCGGCATCCGATCCATCGGCACGGTGATGGTCACCAGCAGCACGATCAGCGGGAACTCAGTAAGTGCCAGTGCTGCTATCTCCTTAGCCAACGGCGGCGGTATCGCCGGCACCACCATTTTCGTCTTGCAGAGCACGGTGACGGGGAATTCAAGCACTGGAACAGGAGCTGGTGGCGGCTTGTTTAGCTCTACCGCGCTGACGATCCGCAACTCGATCGTCGCCGGGAACACGGACTCGGACAGCAGCCACCCGGACTTGAGAGTGTTTGGTCCGCTCGTCGTTCAGGCCAGCCTGATCGGCGACAACAACGGCACAGGTCTGACGCCGTCGGCGACTCCGGATGCGGTCAACGGCAACATCATCGGCGGCGCGGGCGCGGCGAAGATCGACCCCAAGTTGGGACCATTAGCCAACAATGGCGGACCGACACAAACTCACGCCCCGTTGGTGGGCAGTCCGGCTTTGAACCTCGGCAAAATCGACCATTCCAAGGCAATTCTCGCCACGCCAGGCGTGCGGGCGCTGTACCGGTTCGAGGAAGCCGTCGGGGCGACGGTCGCGGCTAACTCCACGGCAATCGCCGGCCTCAACGGCACCTACACCAATGGCGCGGATCTCGGCCTCGGCGACACCAATAATCTGCAGACGGGGGATGGCGGCAATACGCTGGGCAAGTACGCGACGTTCGATGGGCAGGACGATCAGGTCGTGTTGCCGGCGGCGGTTATTCCCGCGGGCGGGTTTACCGATTTTTCGCTGTCGTTTTGGGTCTATTTGACGCAAGGCGGAGGAGGCACGGGCAGCAATTGGTACGAAGGCAAAGGGCTGGTCGATGGGGCGGCCGCGGCGGAACCGTTTGTCGATTTTGGCACTTCGATTTTGGGTGATAAGTTCGCGTTCGGCGTCGGCAGTCCCGATACGACCGTCACGTCGGCGCAGACACTCAACGACGACAGGTGGCATCATGTCGTGGCCACGCGCGCGAGCGACTCCGGCGCGATGGCCGTCTATGTGGATGGGGTGCTCGGCGGCACGGCAGCCGGCCCGACGGGTGCCAGGACATCGGCGACGCGCCTGGTGATCGGTTCGCTGCAAACGAATGGCAACTTCTTCGGCGGACGGATGGATGAAGTGGCGGTCTTCACGCGGGCGCTCGACGCGTCGGAAGTTGCCAGCCTGTTCCAGGCGGAGGTGCCGCCGGACTTCGACCAGCGAGGACTTCCGTTTAGCCGGGTCCTCAATGGCGCGCGCGACGCGGGGGCGCATGAGTTCTTTGTAAACACCGCGCCGACCTGCACGGTTGGCCCCGCACAAAATACCGACGATGAAAAAGGCTTGCAAACGGTCGCCGGCTGGGTCATCAACTGCTCGGCCAACGATCCCCTGCAAACCGCCAGCTTTTCGATTTCCACCGACAAGCCAGAGTTGTTTACGGCGGTTCCGGAGCTCGATGCGTCTGGCCAACTCAAGTTTGACCCCGCGCCGAACGTGCATGGCACGGCCATCGTCACCGTCACCATCCAAGACAACGGCGGCACGGCCAGCGGCGGCACCGATCGAACGCAGGTCGCCGTGCAAATCAACGTGAAGAAGCCCCATCGCCTCTTCAACGCTGCCGAAACCGGCGAGCGCCGCGGCCTCGATGTCACCGGCTCCACCTCCCTCCCCCCCGACGGCTTCATCGTCTCCGGCGACGTGCTCGCTGTCATCAACTACATCAACGCCAAGGGTTCGGGCGAGATTCCCCTGAATGGTCCCTTCGGTCCCGCCTATGTCGATGTAAACGGCGACAACCAGGTGGTGGCCGACGATGTTATCAAGATCATCAATTGGATCAACGCGAATCCCGGGCAGTCGGAGGGAGAGGAGGGTAGCAGTGCGGAGCGCGGAGTGCGGAGTGCGGAGTATGAGACAAGTGATTCAGATGTCGAAGGGTTGATATTGTTG
>JANNTN010000602.1:0-1905 GCA_031394445.1 Anatilimnocola sp. | reverse complement strand
GACTCCGCCGCTTCTTTGAGCTTGCGAAGAATCTTGGCCGAGATCTCTTGCGGAGAGTACTCGTTGTCGCCGATCTTGACCTTTACATAGTCACTCGCGCCGCCCATGACCTTATAGGGCACCATCTTCTCTTCGGTTTCCACTTCGGAGTGACGGCGGCCCATGAATCGCTTGATGGAATAGACGGTGCGGGTGGGATTGGTGACTGCTTGCCGCCGGGCCGGCTCGCCGACGAGCGTCTCCCCCTTCTCCGTAAACGCAACGACGCTCGGCGTCAGCCGGTTGCCTTCCGCGTTCGCGATCACTTTGGGCTCGCTGCCTTCCATGATCGAAACGACGGAATTGGTGGTGCCAAGGTCGATACCGATGATTTTTTCGCCTGCTGCCATGTGGTCATATCCTTGAGTCTGGTGAATCGAGTTGATTGTTAATTGATTGCTGCTGGACTTTGTTATTTAGACAAGCGCCTCGCTGCGAGTGCGGTCTGCATATGTCCATGAAACGCTGACTGGCCTTGGTAAGGCAAAGACCGTGCCAGTGCCAGGGCCGCTAGAAAGCGTGTCCTAAGTATTTATTCTGTAACGATTTGCGAAGAATGGCCTGGTTAAGGCGATTATGCGGGCCGCTGTGCAGGGCAAATGGCCTGTCAATTTGACAACTGGGGCTCGGATCGAAAAGGGGTCGCTGTCAAAATGACACTCGGCGACTGGCTTTTTGGGTCCGTCCGCCCATGGTCGACGCCCCACTCCCCAGCCTCGCTTGATTGACACGCGCCGGCGCGGCTAGTACAAGAAATCACGCCGGTCCCGTGCAGTTATTAGGATGGAGCAAGCGGGGCACAGCCAAGTGTTGATAAACATCGCGATTAGACAACCACAGAACAACCCGCTTCTCCATTCTCACTCGTGGCACGATGACGAAAAAAAAGTCCTCAGGCGGCTCTTCCATTTCGGTCCATAAAGAAATCCAGCGGGCAGACCGCGAGGTGCTGCGACTGTTGTCCGATCGGGCGCGGGCGACCCAAAAGCTGGCTAAGCTTCGACAGCAAAGCGGTGAGCAGCTCTACGATCTGACCGACGAGCAAGCAGGGCTGACAGAGCTGTTAGCTCTGAACAAGGGACCACTCAACGAAGCGGCGGTCCGCTCGATCTACCGCGAGGTACTGGGAACCTGCCGGTCGCTGGTAAAGCCGATTCGCGTTTCATACCTTGGCCCACGTTATAGCTACAGCCACCTCGCGGCGATCGATCGTTTTGGCGACGGCCCGGATTTGACGCCGGTCGCAACGATCAAGGCAGTGTTCGAATCGATCCACTTTCGCCAGACCGATTTCGGCATGGTACCGATCGAAAACTCGACCGACGGCCGAATCGTCGATACGCTCGACATGTTTGCCCGGCTGCCGACGCAGATTACCGGCGAGGTAGAGCTGGCGATTCATCACAACCTGCTCGGCAAGTGCTCGCGCGGAGAGGTGCTGGAAGTCTATAGCAAGCCCCAGGCACTCTCGCAGTGCCGCGATTGGCTCGCGAAGAATCTACCGCAGGCCAAAATCATCGAAATGACCAGCACCGCCATCGCGGCCCAGATCGCCGCCGATAAACCGGGAGCGGCGGCGATTGCGAGCATGGAGGCCGGCACGCACTACGGCCTGACCGTGATCGACGGCAACATCGAAGACAATAAGAACAATGTCACGCGGTTTGCCGTCATTGGCGGCGAACTGCCCCACCGCACCGGCCGCGACAAGACGGCCCTGATGTTGGAAATCGCCCATAAACCTGGCTCGCTAGCCGACACGATGCTCGTCTTCAAGCGCGGCCGCCTCAATCTGACTTGGATCGAGTCATTTCCGATGCCGGGATCAAAAAACGAGTATCTTTTCTTCGTCGAACTCGAAGGCCA
>JANNTN010000579.1:0-14575 GCA_031394445.1 Anatilimnocola sp. | reverse complement strand
TCGCCCGGCCGTCATCATCCGCAAAAACAGTTACTGCAACCGCAGCCAACGCGGGGCCGACACTCAGGCCGTCCTGATGAGTATCTATCGCACCTTGAAACAACGCGGCCATGATCCCCTCGCCACCCTTACCCAAGCCCTAACCGACTACCTCCGCACCGGAACACTCCCACCCCTACCGCCCTGAAACCACCTCAGGCGGCTAAACAGTTACTCGAACGGCTATTTTCCCATCGCGAACGATTCTCACAAATCGGTCATTTCGTGACCGGTATAAGTGACCACGCGGTTTGGCGACTTCTTGGGGTCATGATGAACTGGATGCCGGCATGAAGGACTGCATAGCGCAAGCGCAGAGGCAACAGGGTCGAGCTCAAGCTTATTGCCGTCCTGCCGACGAAGAGCAAACTGAGGGTCGTCGCGATGCCGCCTCGGTCGTGGCGCGGGACGCAGTCACTGCACTGCGATTTGCAATCTCCACTCACAATCGCGATGATTCATGCATCCTCTTTCTTCTGGCAGGAGATTCGTGATGAAGACTCTCGTGGCCTCTTGCTCGCTGCTCTTTTCGGCATGTTATGCAATGACCGTTCTTGCTCAAGAGCCCAAGAGCGATCTGTTCACTCGTCTCGACGCGAACAAAGACGGCAAAGTCGTGCAGGGCGAATTGCCGGAAAATCAGCAGCCCAACTTTGGCAAGATCGATGCGAACAGTGATGGCGCAATCTCCAAAGACGAACTGAACGCCTACACCCGAGGAGGTGGCGAGGCCATCAAGCCGACGCATGCCGATCTCGTATATGGACCGCATGAGCGGAACAGGATCGATCTGTATCTCGCCGAATCGAAGACGCCAACGCCGCTCGTCCTCTACATCCACGGCGGTGGGTTTCAAGGCGGCGACAAATCGTCCGTGAGTGCCGGCGAGATTCGCGCGTTCCAGCGCGAGGGGTGGTCGGTCGCGGCGATCAATTATCGCTTCACGAATGTGCTGCCGGCGCCAGGGCAATATCTCGACTGCGGCCGGGCGCTGCAGTTCCTTCGACACCAGGCGCAAAAATACAACCTCGATCCCAAACTGGTCGCTTCGACCGGCAGCTCGGCCGGCGCGGGGACTTCCCTCTGGCTGGCGTTTCACGACGATCTGGCCGAGCCCACAAGCGATGATCCAATCGCCCGCGAATCGACGCGGCTGGTCTGCACCGTTGTCTCTAACGGCCAGTCGTCGTACGATCCGCGTTTTGCCGAGAAGGCCGGCATCCCGCGGCCGAATTTCGAGCGGCATTTGTTTTTCGAGCCATTCTATGGCATCAAAGTCGCCGATGCCGACTCGCCGGAAGCGTACAATCGCTACGAAGCAGCCGCCCCGATCACCTACCTGACCAAAGACGATCCGCCTGCGCTGCTGAACTACAGCTTCCAGAACGTTGACGTCACGAACTCCAGCGACCTGAATCTGGTTGTGCATCATCCCAAGCTCGGCATCGCCCTCAAGCAGAAGATGGACAAGCTGGGGATCGAATGCATCGTGCAGTATCGCGCCGCGGAAGGAAACAAAACCCAGCGCCACGGCGGCGGTGATCCCATCGGGACGGTGGATTTCATCAAGAAGCATTTCGCGGCATCAAAGAAGTAATTAGTAGTCGCAAGAATTCCGAAGTCTCAATTCGATTTGTGCTGGCATCCAGCCGCGTGGTGGTCGCGGTGATCGTGCGTTTGTTCGGCACGACCATGCAAGTTCATTGCCTCTTCCTAACAGCCTTGCTACGATGCGACATACTCACTGAGGGAGTGGCCTATGCAACACCATTGCGGTCGCCAACCGCCGCACCAACGCCACGAATTCGTCAACTTTCACGGCCGCGCCCACGAAGGGCTGACCGTCGTCGATCGTCGTGGCATGCTCAAAGCCGGCCTGGCCGGCATCGCCGGGCTCAGCTTGCCCGAACTACTGCGGACGCGCGCCGCCGCCGTCGAAACCGGTCGCCCAACCAAAGCCCCCAAGAGTTGCATCCTCCTCTGGATGGCCGGCGGTCCCAGTCACATCGATACCTGGGATCCCAAGCCCGACCGCCCGGCTAACAATCGAGGCCCTTTCGGAGTCATTCAAACCAAGCTGCCGGGAGTCGTCATCTGCGAGCACCTGCCAAAGCAGGCAGCCCTGCTCGACAAGTTCACGATCATTCGCTCGGTCGATGCCCGCCACAGCAATCACGAGCCGAACAAAGTCTTCCAAACGGGCAATCTCCGGGCCGAAGGACGCACGAACCCCGAGGCTGAAAAATATCCCGCCCTGGCTTCGCTCATTGCCAAGCATCACGGCACGAATCATCCGGCCCTGCCGCCCTATGTGGCGTTCATGAAGTCTCAATCGCATTTGGCGTTCGCGGGGTATCTCGGCAAGCGCTACGACCCCTTCATCGCCAATCAGGCGGTCTCCTTGCCGGTCTATACCAACGTCGGTAAGGATACAGGCGCAGTGGCCGGCGGCGACATGTTCCGTTTTTCCACTGCCCTCAGCAGCCAACGCCTTCATCAACGCCGCGAACTGCTCGCCGATTTCGATCGCATGCGTGCGGACCTGGATTTGCACGGTTCGATGGCTGCCCTGGAGCACTACGAGCGGCAGGCGATGGAAATGCTGCTGGGTCGTCAGGCCCAAGAGGCATTCGATCTCACCCGCGAGTCACCTGCGACCCGCGATCGATATGGCAAGCACCTCTGGTGCCAACAAGCCCTCGTTGCGCGTCGGCTTGTCGAGGCGGGCAGCGCTTTTGTCACGCTCGATCTGAGTTACCACACGGCTTCAGGCACTTGGGATACTCACGGTGACAACATTCCTCCTTACGGAGGCATTCGCAATGGCCTCGGCCCGCTGCTGCCGCTCTTCGATCATCTTCTCACGACTCTGGTATCAGACCTCGAAGAGCGCGGCCAATTGGACAATGTGCTGGTGATCGCCATGGGCGAGTTCGGCCGCACGCCACTGATTGGAACCCAAGGCAGCGCCGACGGCCGCGACCATTGGCCACAGGTCATGTCCATGTGCCTCGCCGGCGGCGGTTTGCGGCACGGCCAGGTGATTGGTGCCACCGAATCCGACGGCGGCAATATTAAAGAACGCGCCGTTACACCCGGCGATCTGGCCGCCACACTATTCCACTACTTCGACGTCCCACTCGACACCACCTATGTGGACAATCAAGGCCGGCCGCGTTTCGTAGTCGAGAATCACGGCCAGCCCATCGCCGAGTTGATCTAGAGCGCATTCTGCGAAATCGTAGCGGCTGTTTCCCTCGAATCGCCTGGTAATACGTCGCCGTACAAGCCATTCGTCCGTGCGACACGCACTAGCTTGCAAGCTGCTCGACTAAGCCAAAACCTCCCTTAGCACTCGCCCCTGCACGTCGGTCAGCCGGAAGTCACGGCCTTGAAAGCGATAGGTCAGCCGTTCGTGATCGACACCTAAGAGATGCAGCATCGTCGCGTGCAAGTCATGCACGTGAACGCCGTTCTCCGCCACGTTCACGCTGTAGTCGTCGGTTTGGCCATAATTCACGCCACCGCGAATGCCTCCGCCGGCCAGCCACATCGTAAAACAGCCGGGATGATGGTCGCGGCCATAGTTTTCCTTGGTCAGCTTCCCCTGGGAATAGATCGTCCGGCCAAATTCGCCCCCCCATACGATCAGCGTATCGTCCAGCATCCCGCGCTGCTTCAGATCGCGCACCAGCGCCGCCGTCGGCTGATCGGTTTCGCCGCACTGGATGCTAATCTGCTTCGGCAAATTGTTGTGTTGATCCCAGCCCTGATGAAACAGTTGAATGAACCGCACCCCGCGCTCCGCCAACCGGCGGGCCAGCAAGCAGTTGTAAGCATAGGTCCCTTGCTTACCCACCTCCGGTCCATACGAGTCCAAAATCTGCTTCGGCTCAGCCGTGAAATCGGTGAGTTCCGGCACCGACATCTGCATGCGATACGCCAACTCGTACTGCGCAATGCGCGTTTGAATTTCGGGATCGCCCGATTGCTGGTATTTCAACCTGTCGAGCTTGGCCAGTTGGTCCAGCCACTCCCGCCTCGTTTGCCGATCGACACCTTCCGGGTCGCTCAAATCGAGAACAGGGTTCCCCTGATTGCGAAATTTCACCCCTTGATACTTCGTCGGCAAAAAGCCGCTTCCCCACAGCCGGTCGTATAATGGCTGATCCGCCTTGGCCGCGCCCCGCGAGCTGAGCGCGACAAATGCGGGCAGATCCGCGCTGTCCGAGCCCAGCCCATAGCCCACCCACGAACCTGAGCTGGGCCGCCCGGGAATCTGCGAGCCGGTTTGTAGCAGCGTAATCGCCGGGTCGTGATTGATCGCGTCCGTATGCAGCGAGCGAATCACGCACAGCTCATCGGCGATGGCGGCCGTGTGGGGCAACAGCTCGCTCATCCAAGTGCCGGCCCCGCCGTGCTGCGCGAACTTAAAAATACTTGGCGCAACAGCGAACGACGACTGCGCCGAAGTCATGGTCGTTTTTCGCTCATCCGGATAAATTGACTTCGGAACTTCCTCACCCGCCTGCTCGGCCAATCCAGGTTTGTAATCGAACAAGTCCATTTGAGCCGGTCCGCCCGACTGAAACAGATAGATCACTCGCTTCGCTTTCGCCGCAAAATGGGGCAACCCCGCCAAGCCGCTCACGCCACGCCCCGCTGTCGCTTCCGCTCCAAACAATCGCGGCTGAAGCAGCGAGGCCAAGCCGAGCGCACCCAGATGGGCCGATGAATTGGCAAAAAACGCACGACGAGTAAGTGACAATTGATCCATATCGCTCTTCGCTATTCTTTCGATGATGTTTCATCCAAATTGAGCAGCAGCGACGCCGTCAGCGTGGCCGCTGCATGTTCGATCGCATCGAGCGACGGATCGCGTGGCCGTTCGCCTGTCGCCAGTAGCTTGGTAGCGTCCGCCGGATCGTGCTGAAATCGCTCCAAGAACGATGCATGTGCGCCGGTCAGAATCGAATACTCGTCACTCGTGGGCTGCCGCGCGGTGACGAGCTGAAAGCCGTAGCGAATCCGCTCGTCGGCCGTCGCGCCCCCTTCCTGCAGCATGCGTTCCGCCAAAAAACGGCTCGCCTCAACGAACGCCACGTTGTTCATCATCGTCAAAGCTTGTAGCGGAGTATTTGTCCGATCTTTTCTGACGACGCAGACCTCGCGCTCGGCGGCGTTGAGCGTCGTGAGCAATGGCGGCGGAATCGTGCGCCGCCAGAACGTATAGAGACTGCGGCGATACAGTGCCTCGCCATGATCCTGTTCATACTTGTTGTTCGAGATCGACTCCCACAGCCGCAGCGGGAGATAGGGCTTGGTCGGCGGCCCATAGGGCTTCTCTACCAACAGTCCGCTCACTGCCAGTGCCTGGTCGCGGAGGGCAAACGCCGGCAGTCGATAGCGTGGCCCGCGCGCCAACCAACGATTCTCGGGGTCGAGCGCCAGTTGTCTCGTGGTGACAGCGGAAGACTGGCGATACGTCGAGCTGAGCACGATGTCTCGGTGCAGAGCTTTCACGTTCCAGCCACTTTCGATCAACTCGCGGGCCAGCCAATCCAATAGTTCCGGGTGGCTCGGCGTCTCCCCTTGTGCCCCAAAATTCTCACTCGTTTTGACTAGGCCCACACCAAAGAACTGCTGCCACATGCGGTTCACGGTCACCCGCGCCAGCAAAGGATGCTCAGGACTTACCAACCACTTCGCTAGTTCCAGTCGATTTTGCGAAGCGCTCGCGCTCCCCGCATCAAGCGACTCAGGCAGGCCAGCCGCAAGCACTTCACTCTTATCCGGAAGGTTGTATTGTCCTCGCTTCAGCAGATACGTCGGTCGCGGCTCCGCCAATTCGTGCATCACCATCACCGTATCCGTCCCGCCCGGCTGCGGCCTCTTAAGCCCATTGCCCATTTCCGTCCGCGCTGCACGCAGCTTCACCGCCTCGGGCACGACAAACTGATTTTCCTGCGGCTCCGCGTGTGGCCAACCTGCCGGCACTTTGATGAACGGCGGGCTGTTTCCGTTATTGGGTCCGACACCCCATTCGGGCACGTTGTTGAAATACGCAAACAGTCGGTAGTAGTCTTTTTGCGAGAGCGGATCGTATTTGTGGTCGTGGCAGCGGGCACAGCCGACCGTCAATCCGAGAAAAACCGTCCCCAAGGTATCGACGCGATCGATGACATATTCCACTTGCCACTCGCCGGGAATCGAGCCATCCTCGGAATTGATGCGATGATTGCGTCCGAACCCCGTCGCAATCTGCTGCGCTAGCGTCGCCCCAGGCAGCATATCGCCGGCCAATTGCTCGACGACAAACTCATCGAACGGCTTGTTTTCGTTGTACGCGAGAATCACCCAATCGCGCCACGCATGCTGATAGCGATAACGGTCGTTCTGATACCCATCGGTATCGGCATAGCGGGCCGCTTCCAGCCAACCCGCCGCCATGTGCTCGCCATAGCGGGGCGAAGCCAGCAGTCGATCGATCTGCCGCGCATAGGCCGCGTCCGATTTGTCGGCGAGAAACTCGGCAACCTCAGCGGGCGTCGGCGGCAACCCTGTAAGGTCTAGCGCTGCGCGGCGCAACTGCGTCACTCGCTCGGCGTCGGTGGAAGGCGTCAAGTCTGCTGCTTCCAGTCGTTTCAAGATGAACCGGTCGATAGCGCCGCGTGCTCCTGCGGCCTGCTTGACTTCCGGAATTTCCGAGCGAACCGGTGGCACGAAAGACCAGTGCGTTTGATAACCCGCGCCTTCCTGTATCCACCGCGTCAGAATCTGCTTTTGTTCATCGGCCAGCGGCTTGTTCGCATCCACCGGCGGCATCCGCTCATCCGCATCGACCGCCAGAATGCGCCGCACCAATTCGCTTTGGCCCGACTTGCCAGCCTTCAGCACACGCCGGGCGGTTGCCGCGTCATCCAAACGCAATTCCCCCTGGCGAGCCTCAGCATCGGGACCATGACAGTGAAAGCAATGCGCCGCCAGAATTGGCCGCACATCGCGATTGAAATCGAGTGTCTCGGCCGCTTCCAGTCCCCGCGCCGTCGCGGCTGCGAACGCCAACCACGCTACAATCAGCCTGACACTCGGTATGTGCATTTTGAACGGCCCATCCCCACGCCAATCACCCATCTTTCCACAGCCCGATTCTAGCAACAGCCGGCGTCACTTGCTCGCGATCGACAACCAACTCCGAAACCGCGGCTTTTCCTACTTCTTTCCCAGCCGCCGTTGTTCCTGAAAAAAACGGCTGAGGATTTCTCCGCATGGTGCAGCGAGCACTCCCGGCACGACTTGGCAGCGGTGGTTTAGTCGTTGATCGGTCAGCAAATGATACAGCGTGCCCGCCCCCCCGGCTTTTGGATCGGTCGCGCCATAGACGACGGTGGGAACGCGTGCTTGTAGGATCGCTCCGCAGCACATGATGCAGGGCTCCAGCGTGACATACAGTGTGCAGCCCTCCAGCCGCCAATCCCCCAAAAAACTCGCGGCTTGGGTGATGGCGATCATCTCGGCGTGAGCCGTGGGGTCGTGCAGCGTTTCGCGCTGATTGTGCGCCGCGGCAATCATCCGCTCCCCCTGCACAATCACCGCCCCCACCGGCACTTCGTTTTCCGCCAGCGCCTGCTCCGCCTCAGCCAGTGCTTGCCGCATGTAGTGGTCGTGAGTCATGAGTTATCTTGAGTCATGAATAGTCACACAATTAGAAATTAGGCGTCGGGGGGCGATAGTCGCTGAGATTGATGCCGCGAAACCAGGCAATCGTTTTTTCCAGCCCGGCCTTGAGAGCCATTTTCGGCTCCCACTGCAGATGCTTTTTCGCCAATGTGATATCAGGCTGGCGACGAACCGGGTCGTCGGCCGGCAGCGGTTGGAGGATGATTTTGGATTTGGCCCCCGTGAGCGTAATCACCTGCTCGGCCAGATTCTTAACGGTAAATTCGGTGGGATTGCCCAGATTGCACGGACCGATGAAGGCGTCGGGGCATTCCATCAGCTTGATGAGGCCATCGACGAGGTCATCGCGATAACAGAACGAGCGGGATTGTGAGCCGTCGCCGTATAGAGTGATATCTTCGCCGCTCAAGGCCTGACGAATAAAGTTGGAGACGACGCGGCCATCGAAGGGATGCATCCGCGGCCCATAAGTGTTGAAGATGCGGGCCAGGCGAATGTTCACGCGGTTCATGCGGTGATAGTCCATGAACAGCGATTCAGCCGCCCGTTTGCCTTCGTCGTAGCAGGCCCGCGGACCGATCGGGTTTACATTGCCGCGATACGTTTCGCGCTGCGGATGCTCTTCGGGGTCGCCATAAACCTCGCTCGTCGAGGCTTGCAAGATTTTTGCTTTGCAGCGGCGGGCCATGCCGAGCATATTAATCGCCCCCATCACCGACGTCTTCATCGTCTTGATCGGGTTGAACTGATAGTGCCCCGGAGCGGCGGGACAGGCCAGATTGTAAATCTCATCGACCTCCAAGAAGATCGGCTGAATGACATCGTGGCGAATCAGGTCGAAATTCGGGCGATCGAGCAGGTGAACGACATTGGTCTTTTGGCTAGTGAAGAAATTGTCGAGGCAGATCACGTCGTGCCCCAGCTCGACAAGCCGCTCGCACAAGTGAGAGCCGAGGAAGCCAGCGCCGCCAGTGACTAGAATGCGTTTGAGCATGGTTGTCCGTTGTCAGTGGTCATTTGCCAAGTTGATAAGTATATGTCATTGACGGCTTCTTATCGCGCGCGGTGGATTGTTCCGGTGGATAGTCCGGCTATCCCGGGTGGTGTGGTCACGGTTCGCAATGGGCGGATTATCGCGGTAGGGCAGACTGCCGCAGGATCGCCGGTGCGCGATTTGGGTGACGTTGCCTTGTTGCCGGGATTGATCAATGCGCACACGCACCTGGAGTTCAGTTTGCTCGAGCGACCGCTCGGACAGCCAGGAATGGGCTTCGCCATTTGGATCGCCGGCGTGGTGGAACATCGCAAGCAGCAAATCCAGCAACTGATGGTGGAAACCGACGGCTTTCAGCGATTTCGCCGACGCTCGGCTCTGGCGGGATTGGCCGAGTCGCACGCGAGTGGAGTGGTGGCAATCGGTGATATTGCCACGCCAGGCTGGCCGCGCGAGTGTTTTCCCGCGTCGGAGTTGAACGCGACGATTTTTCTGGAATTGCTCGGTCTGGATGCCAGCAAGCACGACCATTTAATGAGCATGGCCCGCAGCTTTGTGCAGGACGTGCAGGATACGGCTGGCGATGTGCGGCCCGGCCTCAGCCCTCATGCTCCGTACACGGCCAGCCCGCAACTTGTAACCAGTGTCTGCCAGCTTTCAGCGACGGAGCGGTTTCCAGTCGCGATGCACCTGGCGGAGTCGCGTGATGAGCTGGAAATGTTAGCCACCAAACGCGGGCGAATGGTGGAAGTGCTGGACGGAATCGGAGCGTGGCATCCCGACGTGCTTCCGGCCGTTTCAGCGCCGCGCGACTATCTACAACGGCTGGCAACAGCCCACCGGGCGTTGGTCGTGCATGGCAATTATCTCACACCTGATGAAATTCAGTTCCTCGGTCAGCACCGCGAACGGATGTCCGTCATTTATTGCCCGCGCACCCATGCTTTTTTCGGCCACGAGCGCTATCCATTGCTGGAAATGCTCACTGCCGGCGTGCGCATAGCCGTTGGCACCGATTCGCGGGCCAGCAATCCGGATTTAAAGCTCTTGGAAGAGCTCAAGCTGGTCGCCCATCAACACCCCGATGTTCCCCCGGAGCAAGTATTACGAATGGGCACTCTCTCCGGAGCCGAAGCCCTCGGAATCGACCACGATTACGGCAGCATCATGCCGGGAAAAATCGCGAGGCTCACCGTCGTTCGCTTAACGCAGCCAGACGTGTCTCCTTACGATAGCATCTTCACTTCATCCGGTTCTGCTGATCCACTTGCACAATTTTTGGAGCGAAATCGCGTTGCTCCGCTTCGGTGAACATGGCGTACGTGGCCAATATCACGAGGTCGCCCGGGTGAACTTTGTGAGCCGCGGCCCCGTTGATGCAAATGGTGCCTCTGCCGGCCTTGCCGACCATCGCATAGGTGATGATGCGGTTGCCGTTGGTTACGTCATAGACATGCACCTGCTCGAACTCAGCAATGTTCGCGGCCCGCATCAAGGTTTCGTCGATCGTGACGGAGCCCTCATAATCGAGGTTGGCATCCGTGACCGTGGCGCGGTGGATTTTGGATTTTAGGAAAAATCGCTGCATGATCGGTGCGGAATGCGGTAAATCTACAAACGGCAATTAGTGATCTGCGTTTCTAGAATGGCGTGGGCCCCGAGCGTTTCGAGCCGTTCCATGACGTTGATCACTTCGCCGCGCTGCACCATGACACGAACGGCGCACCAGGCGGGGTCTTCCAGAGAATTGACGGTGGGGCTGTTGAAGCCGGGGGTGATCTTCTCGGCTTCGGCCAGCTTGGCGCGGGGCAGATTGTATTCGAGCAGCGACCAACTCCGCGCGATGATGACGCCTTCTAGTCGGCGGACGACACGATCGGCCAGCTCGGACTCGCGGCGATTCTTGTTTTGAATCAGCACGCTCTCGTACTTCCCAATTTCCGCCAGCACACGCAGGCGATTGGCGGCGAGCGTGCTGCCCGTTTCGACCAGATCGACAATCGCGTCGGCTACGCCCAGGGTGATCATGATCTCGACGGAGCCACCGAGTTGCACCAAATGCGGATTGGCTTTGTGCTCCGCCAGATACCGCCGCGTCACGTTGGGAAAACTACTGGCGACACGCTTGCCAGAAAGTTGCCCCGGCGAAGTGATCGGCGAATCCTCGGCAACGCACAGCGCCAGCTTGCACCTGCCAATGCCGAGCGGCAGCCGCGTGATCACGTCGGCCCCCGACTCCGCAACGAGGTCGCTGCCGGTCAGGCCCATGTCGATTGCCCCTTCGGCACAGAGGACGGGGATGTCGTCGGTGCGGAGGAACGTAATATCGATCGGCATTTCGCCTGCGCGAGCGAACAGGCTCCGCTCCTGGCGGCGAAAGCTCAGCCCACCCTGTTTAAGCAGCTCGGCAGCCAGCTCGCTCAGGCGGCCTTTGCTGGGAACGCCAATCCGTAAATTCGACATGCTTACCAAGGAAAACGCGGGTTACAAACTAAAGAACCACGAATCATGCGAATCACACGAAAGGAGCAGGAGCATCATCAGCGTTCTGCGCTCTTATGCCGCATTCGTTCAATTCGTCTGATTCGTGGTTTCCAAATAATTGAACTTGAAGGACTGGCAAAACGGGTTTGGGTTCGCCGACGAGCTCGTCACTTCGCCGCCACAACCGTCCGTTGCGCTTTCTCATCGAGCCCAGATTGGCCGAAGCGGCGGCCGATTTCGGTCTCCACATCGTGCAGTTTAATGTTGTGATGAGCCAGCATGACGAACAGATGGTAGATCACGTCGGACGCTTCGTAGATCATGTGCCGGCGGCCCTGCTCGCCGATTTCCCCGGCTGCTTCGACCAACTCGTGCGCTTCCTCGGTGATCTTCGAGCCGATTTTGGCATCACCCCCCGCATACAGCCGGGCGGTGTAAGAATTTGGGGGTGGATTGATCTTTCGATCTTCCAACACCGACATGAGCTGATGCAAAACTTGAGACATGGGCGGACTCGCGAGAAAAGATAGGATGGAATTCTCCAGTCGCCGGTTGCGTCGCCCGTCCAAACCCGGTTGCTAGAGTAGAATCATCGTAAATTGGAAATTCCGTTCTCGCAATGACCGCAGATTCCGTGGAAATCGACGCAAATTCCCAGCCCCCGGCTACGGACTCACAGCCCGCCGTCACGGATTGCTGGTATCTGGCCGGGGCGACGGCCACCGGCAAGACCAAGGTGGGGATCGAGCTGGCCCAGCGAATCGGTGCCGAGATCATCTCGCTCGATTCGATGGCCGTGTATCGCGAGATGAATATCGGCACCGCCAAGCCCACGCCGGCCGAGCAAGCCGCCGTGCCGCATCACCTGCTCGATCTGGTCCCCCCCACCGAAGATTTCAGCCTCAGTGAATATGTCGATGCGGCCCACGCGGCAATCGCGGCCATTCGCGGCCGGGGTAAAGAAGTCCTCTTCGTCGGCGGAACTCCTCTCTATCTCAAGGCGCTCCTCCGTGGCGTCCATCAAGGACCGCCGGCCGATTGGGACTTTCGCGCGGCGATCGAGCGCGAGCTGGAATCGCTCCCCCTCGCCGCCCTCCACGAGCGGCTGCAAGTTATCGACCCCCTCCTCGCCACCAAGCTGCATCCCAACGACAAGCGGCGGATTGTGCGTGGGCTGGAAGTCTTTAAGCTCACAGGCCAGCGGCTCAGTCATTTGCAAACCCAGTTCGACGAAGGGCAACCAGCCGCCGCCATGAAGGTCTTCGTATTGTCGTGGCCTCGCGACGAGTTGCATCGTCGGACGGATGCCCGCGTCGAAACCATGTTTGCCGACGGCCTTGTGGACGAAGTGCGTGGACTGCTGGCCAAGTATGGAACGCTGAGTAGGACGGCGATTCAGGCGGTGGGGTATCGGGAGGTGGTGGAGGAAATTCAGAGGTCAGAGGTCGGAGGTCAGAAGTCAGAGGGCGATTGGGCGGAGTGTGTTGAGCGGGTGAAGACGCGGACGCGGCAGTTTGCGCGAAGGCAGGAGACGTGGTTTCGATCATTGAGTGAATGCAAGCCGGTAATGATGAGCGACGGATTTAAGCCGGGAGAAGTGGCGGAAAAATTGTTATCGGGGGTAAATGAGGCGTAAGGGGTGGTGGGGATTGAGGTTGGGTGAATTTGGTGGAGGAGGCGCTAGTACTACTAGTAGAGGCGGAGTGGGTGGGGGAGGGGTGAGGGGGTGAGGCGTGAGTAGGTGAGGGAGTTGCGATTGGAGTAGTGGGCGAGGATTCGATTGTTGCGAGAGGGAGGATTTTGAGGGGCGGGCAGGCGGAGCGTGGGAGGCCGCCGGATTTGGCGAGGGTGGGTGGGTAGTCGGGTGGGAGGAGGTGGGCGACCTGGTCGGCGTGAAGGTAGGCGACGACGGTGCCGTGGGCGTCGTACATGGCGTAGTACCAGCCGTTGTAAGGCGGCACATCGGGCCAGTTCTCGTCGCGCGGCGAGTAGTTCGCGACTTTTTTTCCGTCGAAAGCGGCGAGAAGGCGGAGGGCGAGACCGTTGTTGGGCTCGCCGAGGAGGGCTTTGAGCAGGTCGCTGACGAGGGCGGGGCTGTTGCCGTAGAAGATGACTTTTTTGTCCTTTTCGGCCTGGCGATGTTGGTCGGCGAGCCAGGAAGTGACTTCGTCGCGGGAAATGTTGTGTTCGGATTCAGATGGCTGGCTGGCCTGTGGAGGGGGAGACAAGGGGACGGGGAGACTGGGAGATGAGGAAGAGGCGCGGGAGAGGCGTTGTTGTTGGTTGTTGGCTTGGAGGATGATTTTGAGGCATTGGAGATTCTTGGGGAGGCTCTTGGTGGTGGTTTCGTCGATGGATTTGTCGCCGCGCGTGCCTTGTTTGTGGGTGACGGTGGCTTGGGGTTGTTGGAAATGGCGGACGGCTTCGCGGGCGACGAGGTTGAGGCGCGCGGATTGGAGTTGGAGGTCGAGGTCGGTGGGGGAGAGTGGGGGCGAAGGGTTCAGGGAATGCGAGGGAGATTCGGAATTTGGGATTGCAGATTGGGCGCGCCAGGAGTCGATGCGGCGGAGGATTTGGGAGATGCGGCATTGGGTGAGGTTGTATTTTTCGGCGAGCTGGGTTTGGGTGAGGCCTTCGACCTGGTAGTCGAGATAGATTTGGAGATTGCGCGGAGAGGGGGCGGGACGGCGGCGAGGCGTTGCGATAAAGGAAGAAGTAGTCATGGAATTGCTGAGGGCTCGAGTGTTGTGAAGCGCGGAGTGCGGAGTACGGCGGAGTTTATCCATTTGTACACTATTTATGATTTACGCAAAAAGATCGAGGGTTTGCAAGGAAGTTGTGGGCGGAATTTGGTTTTGGGCGGGAGCGGCTGGCGGTAGGTTGGTGTGCGGCTGAGAGTTAGGGCGAGGGAAGATTTATTTGGGCGGGCGGGAGGAATGGACTAGTTAGGTCACTTTGAGGAGGGGAGAAAGAGGCGGGAAAAGAACGACGCAGAGCCGACCCGCGGAGCGGGTGCCCCGGCCAGGGCATTCCCACGCAGAGCGTGGGAACGAGAATGCAACGGTGACTGGTGAAATTCTTGCAGCCTGTCCCGAATTTAGGTCGCCGTTCGTCCCCAAAAACCTGTACTTCGACGGCTACGCGGTGGTTTGAAAACCGAGATGAGTTCTTTTGAACATCAGGACTGGGAAATCCCAGCCAACAGTGAAAATCAGGGGATATTGGTCACAATACGAACGTTGGACGAAATCGCTGCGCGATAGTGCGGTGTCCTTAGCCTGGCAGTTGGCGTTGGCCGTTCATCTGTCGTTTCTCGTGGATCGTTAGCTCCGCCCTGCTCGTAGGGCTGCAAACTTCTCGTTCTCCGCGCGTTGCTGC
>JANNTN010000572.1:0-16024 GCA_031394445.1 Anatilimnocola sp. | reverse complement strand
GTCGGAAGAGCCTAAATTTCTGACCGTTGGTGGGGCTACGGTGATCGGCGTAGGACTTGCCACCGCGGGCCGGTCAGCCACCGTTGCTGCGCAAGAACAGCTTCCGCTAACTCACCATTCTGCCACGAAGCTGGCTCAACTCATCGCCGAGCGGCAAGTGTCCGCCGTGGAAGTCGCGGAAGCGCACCTAAAGCGAATCGAGGAGGTCAATCCAAAACTCAATGCCATCGTGCAGATCGACGTCGAGCACGTCCGGGCCGACGCCAAGCAGTGTGACGCCGACCTCCGCCGCGGGGTCAGTCGCGGTCCGCTGCACGGCGTTCCGTTCACTATCAAAGACTGCTTTCTGACCAAGGGTGTAGTGACCACGAACGGCTGCCCGGAACTACGGGCGTACAAACCCACACGGGACGCCACCGTCGTGCAGCGCCTACGCGTAGCGGGTGGCGTCTTCCTCGGAAAGACAAACGTCCCAGAAATGTGCCATCACAGCATCACGGACAACTTGGTTTATGGCCGCACCAACAATCCCTACGACCTTGCTCGCACCCCCGACGGCAGCAGCGGTGGCGAAGCGGCGATCATCGCAGCCGGAGGATCACCACTCGGAATCGGAGCCGATATTGGTGGAAGCATTCGTACGCCGTCGCACGTCTGCGGCCTTGCCGGTATCAAACCTACCAGTGGTAGAATCCCTGAGACCGGCATGTTGCAGGCTTTTCCTCCATCCGCTGGGCAATGGAATGCAATTGGGCCGATGGCGCGCAGCGTTGACGATTTAGGATTAGCGCTCCGACTGATTGCGGGGCCGGATGAGCGAGATCCGCACGCGGTTCCAATACCTCTGGAAAATCCCGACACCATCCAAATCGACAAACTGCGAGTCGCATTCTTTACTGATGACGGAATTTCAGCGCCGACCGATGAAACTCGACGCGCCGTACGACTCGCCGCTGAGCAATTGCGTGGAGCGGGAGCTACCGTCGCCGAAGTTCGCCCGCCTGGATTCTCAGAAGCCGCTGAACTATGGCTTTGGTTGGTCGTTCCCACCTTCACAATAACCGCCCGCTGCTTGCAAAGAGAGTATGCGCGAATTGCCGGTTCACAGGTCTCGGTGCAACGTCTCTTTCTTTCAGAGTGGATTTTCAAATGCCTTGAATTCTTGGAGCGGACCGAAGACTTTGGACCGGCTCGCCGTGTTAAACTCGAATTGGAACTCGAAACTTTCCGTCAGCGAATGCTCGCATTCATGCAGCAGTTCGACCTAATCCTGTGTCCGGTCGCGAGCAAACCTGCCGCTGTCCATCCGACGCGGGAAGAATTTGAAAAGATCCAATTCGCCGATTTTTTTGACACATTGAAGAAAGATGGGTTTGCCTACTGCACCGCTTTCAACCTGACCGGCTGGCCGGCGACCGTCGTCCGCGCGGGAACATCTCCAGAAGGTTTGCCGATCGGCGTGCAGATTGCCGCGAAGCCTTGGCAGGAGCACTTAACGCTCGCAGCGGCCAAAATCATCGAGCAAAAGCTCGGCGGCTGGAAACCACCTGCCGGGTTGTGAAGACTGCACGGAGCAACATGCTTCGTACCGACAATCTGCTCACTCTTTCGTCTTGTTCTGGTCGGCCACCTTCAGCCACGGCAGCCAATTCGGGTCGTCAACTCGACCAAGCAAAGCTCTACTCCACCACCAATAGCCTGTTTCAAGACACCGCGTTTTCACGCCTTCTTGCAAGTGGATCTTTGCGCCCATCGCCAAGGTGTTCGAGGCGGGAACGACCGAGAAGCGCTGCAACTGCCGGCGGCGGGAGCGGGGCACGCTCTTGGCCGCCGTTTTGTTCTCCGGGACCGCCTCACACCGCCAGAATCGCGGATTGTTCCCGAGAACTCGTCATTCGGCTTCGGTTTCTCGGAGTCCTATCAATCGACCCATAAATGGCCGCCGCGCCCGGGCTCGTCCGAGATACCCAACCGTTTTGCGACGCACGATTTTCGCGTCAAGAAGTCATACGTTTTGTGGGAATCGAGCTCGATTTGGCGATGGCCGGTCGCTTGGAGTTCAAATGGCTTGGAAGGCAGCGCATCTATCGAACGTTAAATGACACGATCATGCGAGCTAACTTTCAGTTAACTCGCGGCTTTTAGGCTGTAGATAACTTGCCCATGAAAACTTGATTCCGAGGTCTGTTCACGGCTAGACTAACGCACGCTCAGTGTCCGCTGCCAGATTGGTTGTCTGTAGGACTCGGACCAGTTGTCACCGAATCTGCGGAACAGAGGTTTTCAATGCTCACACTCGTCGGACAAGGTTTCACGTGTTGTGATCGAATCAAGCGCCGCGATTGGATTCGAGTCGGCATGCTTGGCCTTGGCGGTTTGACGCTGCCCGCCCTGCTGCGAGCGCGTGCGATGGCGGCGTTGCCCTCGTCGGAACCAGCCGTGCGTAAGTCGGCGGTCATCTTCGTGGAGCTGGCGGGCGGGCCGACGCACATTGAAACCTATGATCCCAAACCTGCGGCCCCAGCCGAGTATCGTGGGCCGCTAGGGACGGTGGCCACCAACATTGCCGGGGTGTATCTGAGCGAGCTGATGTCGCGTCAGGCTCAGATCATGGACAAGCTGGCGATCTTGCGAGCCGTCACGCACAACTCCAGCAGCCATGGCACATCGGCCCACCTGACGCAGACGGGCTACTATCTGCGCGATCCACAGAAACGAGACAACGATATGCCCTGCGCCGGCGCCGTCGCGGCCGAAGTGCGCGGCACCAATGCCCTGGGTTTGCCAGCCTACGTGGCCATTCCTCAAGTGATGCGGTTTGGCGGCTCGGCCTACCTCGGCAAGCGCTTCAGCCCATTTGAGACCGGTGGCGATCCGGCTGCCAGCAAATTCGAGGTCAACAACTTGAGCTTGAACGCGTCTCTCGATTTGGAGCGACTCTCCGATCGGCGAACGCTGCTCGCGTCGCTCGACCACACGCGCCGAGTGGTTGACGCTCAAGGAGCCACCGACACCGTCGATCACTTCACGCGCGAGGCGTTTGATCTGGTAACCGGCGACCGAGCGCGAGAGGCTTTTAATATTGGAGCAGAGGACGCGCGGACGCGCGATCGCTTCGGCCGTCATACGACGGGGCAAAGCTTGCTACTGGCTCGCCGCCTGGTCGAAGCAGGGGTCACGTTTGTTTCGGTCCGCGTGGGCGGTTGGGACGACCACGTGCAGATCGAACAGCGGATGAAGGACAAAGGGCCGGCGTACGACCAAGCATTTGCCGCGCTGGTGAGCGACCTTTATGAACGGGGGCTCGATCGGGACGTGCTTGTCGTGGCGATGGGCGAGTTTGGCCGAACGCCGCGGATCAATGCCACCGCTGGGCGTGACCACTGGGGAACCGTGATGAGCGCGGTGCTTGCCGGAGGCGGCCTCAAGGTAGGTCAGATTGTCGGCAGCTCCAGTCCCAAGGGTGAAGTTCCGCAGGATTTGCCCTATCGGCCAGAAAACATCCTAGCCGTCATTTATCGACACTTGGGAATCGATCCGCAGATGACGTTTAACGACTTCTCCGGGCGACCGCGGTATGTGTTAGAGAACCGGACGCTTGTGAAAGAAGTCGTTTGACATTCCGGCAGCATGAGGTTGATGTGAGCGTCTTGTGGACAAGATTTGCATGGTGCGAGCATTTCCTATGATTGGCTTTCTTTGGAATGGGCGAGGTCAGTTCATGTCGCGTTCTCGTCGCTCTTCTCGCTTGGACGGTTCCAACAGCGTTAGACCAGCCTCCTCGGCGTCTGGATTTACATTGGTCGAGTTGTTGGTCGTGATCGCGATTATTGGCGTGCTGGTGGCGCTACTCCTGCCGGCGGTACAGGTGGCCCGTGAAGCCGCGCGGCGCACGCAGTGCCAAAACAACCTCAAGCAATCAGGCCTGGCGTTACACAAGCACCACGACACATTCAACACGCTGCCACCGATGAATATTCGCGGCAGCGGCGAAGCGCCTTGGAACGTGCATTTGCTCCCCTACCTCGAACAGCAAAGCGCCTTTCAGGAATGGGATTTGAAAGCGATCGGCGCATTCTTCCGCCTGGGGCCAGCGGGAGCCAAGTTGTCGGCCCGCCAACTGCAGGTCAAGGCTTACTACTGTCCGTCGCGCCGCCCTGCCAACGGGCTGAGCAAGAATGGACACAGCCGCAACTTCGCAGGGATCGCAACCTACAACGAACCTGGTTCGCTTGGCGATTATGCCGGCGTGGGGGGCGGAATCACCGGAACATTTATTGACGAGGGGCTGCTCAAAGGGCTGGATCGGACTGGCATGTGGGATTTGAGTTCCGGAGTGTTTGCCATTATCGACGCGAAGCCGCGAAGTCGCTTTGCGAATTGCACCGACGGCCTCAGCAACACGGCCGTCATTGGCGAGAAGCACGTTCGCCTGCTTTTCTTCGGCGAAAGCAACGCCAGCACAGCCGGCGACGGACCCTTCTTTTGCGATAACCAGCCGGTTTGGATCACACGCCTCATGGGCCGGCAGGTGCTCGGCCCCGGTCAGTTTCTCGATCGCACGCTGGCCAACGGTCCCAATGACAGTTTTCGGCCGGCAGAACGATTCGGAAGCTATCATCCGGGGGCTTGCCTATTTTTGTTCGGTGACGGTAGCGTCCGCACTGTCCCCAACAACGCCGATGTAAACGTGTTAACCAGCATCGCCTTGCCCGACGATGGCGATACAGTGAATATCAGCTTTTGAAATGGATTCCATGCGAAGCAGCCGCTGTTCTCGGTATGACTTGGCCTGCTGGTGCGCGGCGACGGCGCTGCTTGTCGCGTTTGCCGGCTGCGATCGTGGTCCGGTGACCTTTCCGGCTCACGGCAAGGTCGTATGGAACGGCGGCCAACCTTGGAAAGGAGGAACGGTCCAATTCACGGATGTGACCAATCCACAGCAAGTCGCAACGGGCGAAATTGCCGCCGATGGGACATTCAACCTGGTCACGCATTTTGTCAGCGGCGTGAAAGCCCGCACCAAGCCCGGCGCGGTCGAGGGAGAATATCACGTCTATCTCGATGAGCCCGCGCCGCAGGTCGGTACCGACGGGGTTGTCATCATCAAACCAATCGTTGTCTCGAAAACGTATCGCGTGGAACCTCAAGAAAACGAATTCACGATTGAGGCCCGACGCTTGGGAAAACCATAGTCGCTTAAGAACGGAAGAAGATTCCCATGACCAGAATCAGTCGCCGACGTTTTCTCGCTCATGGAGCCTTGACCCCTGCGGCTGTTTCGCTTTTCACTCGAACCGCCAAGGCAGCGCCGAGCGAACGAGTCGCGCTCTGCATTATTGGCGTGCGCGGCCGAGGGAGCACTCTAGCGCAAAACTTGGCCGCGTTGCCCGAGGTGCAGATTACGCACGTTTGCGACGTGAATGAACCGCTAATGGGTTCTTTTGCAAAACGAATCGGCGAGATTCAGGACTCCACTCCCAAGCCGGTTCAAGATTTGCGGCGAGTTCTCGAAGATAAAGCCGTGGATGGCATCGTGGTGGCCACACCGGACCACTGGCATGCGCTGGCAACGATTTGGGGTTGTCAGGCCGGTAAGCATGTTTATGTCGAGAAGCCCATTTCACATAACGTGTTCGAAGGACAGCAGATGGTTGCAGCCGCAAGGCGCTACAAGCGCGTGGTGCAAGTCGGAACCCAGAGCCGCAGCGCTCCTCATTACCGCGAGGCTATTGAGTTGCTGCGTGGTGGCCGAATTGGCAAGGTGCATGTGGCGAAGGCCTGGAACAGCCAATTGCGCCGCCGCGTGGAGGCGGTTAAAGATGGTCCGATCCCGAGCGGGCTCGATTGGAATGTTTGGCAAGGACCGGCTCCCGAACGACCATTTAACACCAATCGCTACACCTATGGCTGGCGTTGGATGTGGGACTATGGCACGGGTGATATGGGGAACGACGGCGTCCACGATCTGGATATCGCCCGCTGGGGGCTTGGCGTCAAGATTCCGAGCGAAGTTCAATGCACTGCCGAAAGGTTGGTGTTTGCCGGGGACATTCAAGAAACGCCGGATACCCAGCTGGCAACTTTTCGGTTTCCCGAGCAGCAAGCGATGTTGATTTACGAGCAACGACTGTGGTCTCCGTACTGGCAGGAGGGCTTTGAAAACGGCGTCGCCTTTTACGGCACGGACGGGTACATGGTCATTGGTCGCCAGGGCTGGAAACTCGTGGAAAAGCGCAATCAAGTCGCTTGGGACAAGAAGGTCACGTTCTCGGACATTCCGCACCTGCAGAATTTCATCCGAGCCATCAAGGCGAATGAGGAGCTGAATTGCGACATCGAAGAAGGCTATCGTTCAACATTGCTCGCTCATCTTGGCAATTTGTCATTCCGCGTCGGACGATCCCTCAAGCTCGATCCCGAAGCACGTACGATCATCGGTGACGAAGAAGCAACCGCCTTGCTGAAACGCACCGGCCGCCAGGAATTCCGAATTCCCGACCATGTCTGAAGTGGCAATACCGCGGATCAGCGCCGCGTCATATGCAACACTCAGGCGGCAATGGCGATAAACGGAGCGATTGACTCGATCCGATCCCGGGATTCCCAGAAAAGGACCCAATTTTGCCGCCGGCCGGAGGGCTCGTCCGAGATAGCCAACCGATTTGTGAAGCACGATTTTCGTGCCGAGAACCCAGGCGACTTGCGCACCTCACAGAAGATTAGCGTTCGCAAATGCGACGCGGACGTGGGCGCGGTGGTCCCAGTCTTCGGCGGAAGCTCACCCTTCTCAAAGGCAGCAACTAGCTCGGTATCATCTATAGCAAATCTGCCGTGTTCATAGCTAAAACGATAACTCCCGCGAGTAAGGTCAGGACACGCCATGCTCGCCAACATTCTCCTTTCAGGAACCGCCGTTAGTTTTTGGCCGCGCGATTTGGTGGTCGGTTATGATACGGTCAATTTGCAGAAGGCTTTTCGGCCAGTCGCTCTGTTCAAAGCGGCGTCGGTGAGCAGGTGATTGCCATGCAACGTTTTGTCATCGCTACGCTAATTGTTGCTTGGTTTGTTCTTGTGGCGGAGTCGCAAGAACCAACCGATCCTTGGACAGTGAAGCCGTTTTCCAAGGCGTTGGTACAAAACTTGTGGGTGCAGACGATTTGGGCGGATGGTCTTCACAACGGCTTTCCAGGGATCGCGAGAGTTGGAGAGTTCTACTACGTTGCGTTTCGCAGCAGCCAATCGCATCAGTCGCCGACGTCGAACATCGTTGTGATTCGCTCCGCTGCTGGGGACATGAAGCAGTGGGAAAAAGTGGCGCAGTTTACGCGAGATCACGATTGCCGCGACCCGCTCGTCTTCGACAACCACGGCAAGGTGCAGATCGTTTTTCACTCCAAGGAGGACTACTACTCGCAATCCGCCGACGGCGTGACGTGGAGTGAGCCGCGCGAACTGCAGACGGAGTTCGTCCAGCCGAGGCCTGACAATCCACTCACGTTCACGTCACAGCGGCGCTGGCTGTTCCGCATTCGCCGCGGACCGGATGGGGCGTTTTACAGCTTGGGCCGCTGCGGTATCAAAGACAAAGGCGGCGGGACATTCGGTCTGATCCTCTACCGGTCGCAAGACGGAGTTACGTTCACTGCTTTGCACAACTACGGCGAAGGTCCGACCAGCGCTCTGCACCAGGCCGGTGGCAGCGGCACGGGCCATGAAGCCGACGTGGCCTGGACACCCGACGGCACGCTGGTTACTGCGATTCGCAACGCAAGCGCCGGCGTCGTCGTCTTTGGCCAGCCGCCGCTCGGCCCGTGGAAAGCCTCCTCCACAGCGGCATTCAACTTCGGCGGTCCGGCGTTGCACATGACCAAGGGCGGAGGCATTCTCCTCGCGGCCCGCGCACTGCCCGCGAAAGATCGAGCCCATTTCCCTGCGGTGTGTCAGGTGTGGACGGTGACGGCGGAGGGCGTGGAGCAGCCGTGGATCATTCCCAGCAGCGGCGATGGTGCTTATTCCAGCTTCGTTGACGGCGTGGCTGGCGACGAGGTGTTGCTGGCCTATTACTCATCGCACGAACACCCGCAGCCCCGGGGAGTCGGCAATAACCCGGCCAATATTTACTTGGCCCACCTCAAGATTCGCCACGAGAAAGTTGCAAAGTGATCGTTCTGGGGCACTAATTTGGAGACGCGCCAACAATTGACCGAATGTTGCCGCCGTCCGCCAGGCTCTTCCGAGATTCCCATCCGTTTTCCGAAGCACGTTTTTAGCGTCGAGAACTCATACCTTTTTTGAGCATCCGCCCCCGAATCGCTCGCGATTGGGCGACGGCCGCCCTAATCGGTTGAAGGGCGGCGTATCAAAGCAACGTATTTTGAGATTCGATCGTCACCCTGGGTGCATACCTTAGCCGTCCATCGGCAATTACTGGTATCTCAAGTGCCGTTTGGTTATCTTCTTACCTGCGTGCTCGTTGTCGTCCATTTTCCGTGGTTTTAAGCAGGCCATTGGGCGGCGAGAGATGCAGTATGCATTCAACTGTTGAAGCATGGACCTGAGCACGCCACGCATCTTTTCCGCAGACTTTATTCAGTGCTGGGGAGCACCAACATGAGAGCCGCATTGCTTGGTTTTGCGTCGCTATTGCTGCTGGTTGGCCAAATCTTGTTGGCGCAAAATCCATCGCCTCAGACGGCGTCCGAACAAAGCGCGCTGCCGATCGAGGATTTCAAACCCGCGCCCTCGAACCAAGAGGGCAAGCAGTATCCGCAAGTGAATTCCGAGGGCCGTGCGCGGTTTCGCATCGTCGCGCCGCAGGCTCAAAGCGTGCGGGTGCCTGAGTGGGGCGGAGTCGCAATGACGAAAGACGACGAGGGCGCATGGGTTGGCACCACGCGCCCATTGGATGAAGGATTCCATTACTACAGGATCAACATCGATGGGGCCGACGTTCCCGACCCGGGCAGTAAATTCTTCTATGGCGCGAACCGCTGGGGAAGCGCAATTGAAATCCCCGCCAAGGATCAAGACTTCTACGCGCTAAAGAACGTCCCGCATGGCCAGCTTCGCGAGAACCTCTACTTCTCGAAAAGCACCAACACCACGCGCCGCTGCTTCGTCTATACGCCGCCCGATTATGACAAGGCGACAGACGTTCGCTACCCGGTGCTGTATCTGCAACACGGCGCTGGTGAAGACGAAACCGGCTGGGGGAGCCAGGGTCGCACGAACCTCATCATGGACAACCTGATCGCCGAAGGAAAATCGAAGCCGTTTATCATTGTCATGGACAACGGCGGCAACATCGGGAGTGGCGGACGGCGGGGTGGACCTCCCGACGGTAAGTCAGCTCCTGGTCCAGCGGTGCCTCCTGCCGCGGCACCACCGGTCGCAGGCCAAAAGGGCGGCCCTCCCGGCGGCCCGGGCGGCTTCAACTTTAGCGCGTTCGAACGCGTCCTTACCGAAGAGCTGCTCCCCTTCATCGATGCCAACTATCGAACGCTCCCCGACCAGCCCCATCGGGCCTTGGCTGGACTCTCCATGGGTGGCATGCAGACTCGAACGATCGGCCTCGCCCACCTTGAGTTGTTCTCTCATCTCGGCGTGTTCAGTGGCGGCAGCATTGAGCCGGAAAATATCACGGATATGGCCGGCTTCAAGCAGAAGGTCAAGTTCGTGTTCGTGAGTTACGGGAGCCGCGAGCTTGGCAGCGATGGCCGTTCGCGGATGGGAGGCGATCCGAAGGCGAACGCTGAGGCGCTTAAACAAGCTGGCATCAACAGCGTTTTCTATCTGTCACCCGACACGGCACACGAGTGGCAATCGTGGCGGCGGAGCCTGCGCGAATTCGCGCCGCTGCTGTTCGCCAGCAGCCAGTCGGCGCGGTCACAGACGGCCAATCGCGAAGCCGCGGCCGCGCCCACTCAACCCGGCCCAGGCCGTGGTCGCGGCGGATTCGGCGGGCCCATTACGCTTGGCCCCGATGACAAACCTGCGTTCCCGCCCGTGCCGGAAGGATACGATAAGTCACGCGATGGAATTCCGCACGGCAACCTCGAGGTAGTCGAGTACGATTCCAAAACCGTGGGCACCCGGCGCAAGGCAGTCGTCTATACTCCGCCTGGATACTCGACCGATATGAAGTATCCGGTGCTGTACCTGCTGCACGGCATTGGCGGCGATGAAAACGAATGGCGGCGAGGCGGCCATCCTGAAGTCATTCTCGATAACCTCGTCGCCGATAAGAAGTCCGTGCCGATGATCGTAGTCATGCCCAACGGCCGCGCGCAGGCGGATGACCGCGCGAGCGGCGGTTTCGGCTCTGCACCGGCGTTTGCGAGATTCGAGCAGGACCTGCTCCAAGATGTGATTCCATTTATCGAGTCGAAGTACGCCATCAAATCCGATCGCGAGTCGCGAGCGCTGGCCGGCCTTTCGATGGGCGGCGGGCAATCGCTCAACTTCGGTCTGGGCCACCTCGATACGTTCGCCTGGGTTGGCGGCTTCTCGTCCGCGCCGAATACGAAGCCAGCCGCGGAGCTGCTGCCAGACCCCGATAAGGCCAAGCAACTGAAACTGCTCTACGTGTCTTGCGGCAACAAGGATGGCTTGATCCGCATAAGCCAGGCCCTTCACGCCTCCTTGAAGGAGAACAAAGTTCCCCACATTTGGCACGTGGATGATCATGCGCACGACTTCCAGCATTGGAAGAAGGCCCTATATCTGTTTGCGCAGCAGGTTTTTGACCCGAGTACCAAGTAGCACGAAGAACGAAAGCTCGTCATGCGCTACCAGTCTCCTGACAATGGGGCAAGCGCTTTGCGGCGGCTCCTATTGCCAGTCGCATTAGTGGCTTCGTTAGGGTTCGGCTCGGCCAGTGCCGCCGATCCGACTGAGGTTGCGCCCGCGTTTTTCCGCGACTATTGCGCCACTTGTCACAGCGGCACAAGCAAGCGTGGCGGACTCGACCTGACTACCCTGACGTTCGACGGGAACGATGTGGCCAACCTAGGCATCTGGATCAAGGTGCATGACAGGGTGCAGGCGGGCGAGATGCCGCCTCGCGGCCGGGCAAGGCCCGACGCGACTCGCCAAAAGGACTTTCTCGATGATTTGAATCGATCGATTGTCGCCGCCGAGCAGTCGGCGCTCGCCGACGGTGGTCGGACGATTCTGCGGCGACTCAATCGCCATGAGTATGAAAACGCACTTCGCGACCTGCTAAGTGTGCCCTGGGCACAGGTTGCCAGCCGCCTTCCGGAAGACGGCGAAGCTCTCCGCTTTAACAAGAGCGGCGAAGCGCTCGACGTCTCGTATCTGACGATGGCCCGCTTCATGGAGTCCGCCAACTACACGATGCGGCTGGCGATGGCGTCGGGCCTGGAGCGACCGGCAAGGACAACGCATAAGCTCTATGCCCGCGATGAGTTCAGCCTCCGCAACTGGTGGCCACGCGAAAACGGAACGCTGCCCGATCGGCTTTCGTTCCCGGTACTCGATACGCGAGCCCAGCCGGATGTTCGAGCGGGACGGGTTCCCCCCACGAACCCAGAAACTAGGGAGCGTGAAGCCGTTGGCAAGGTGTCGAGCATCTTCAGCGATGCCGGCGGCTACAGTTGGAACGGCTGGCGGACGCCTATGGCGGCCCGGTACAAGCTGCGAATTGCCGGTTACACGGTCTGGGTCGCCGGCGGCGGCGTGGCCCGTTGGTTCTTCGAGGGCCAAGGAGCCGAGAAGGCCCCGGTTTATCACACGCTCCTGTGGCATCGCCCAAACCTGGACGAGGTTTATCCAGGCCGGCGCAATGAGCCGATCGCCGTCTATGCATCCGGCGGTGGCCAGACTCGTCCGATCGGAGCCGTCGATTTCTCCCCGCAGCCAACGGTCACCGAGATCGAAGTCTCTCTGCTCCCCGGCGAGGTGATTCGCACCGACGGCTCTCGCCTCTTCCGCACACGGGTCAACGGCACTGACGAGCAGTATATCAACCCGCTGGCCACCGAAGACGGCATGCCCGGCTATGCGGTGCAGTGGATCGAGATCGAAGGGCCATTGTATGATGATCCAGTCGGCGGCGCTGGGTATCGGTTGCTGTTTGATGACTTGCCACTGGTGAAATCGGAACAGGCTCGGACGGGCGTGCCGCTAGAGACTGCGCCTAGCGTAGCGGCGACGCCAAGCGGGCCAGGTGGACGCGGCTTCCGCGGAGGCCGCGGTGGGTCGGGCGGTTTTGGTGGAGCCTCGCTGCCACAAACTCTCTACGAGGTCCAATCCAAATCTCCCCGGCAAGATGCCGAGCGACTGCTGCGTTCGTTTCTTAACCGGGCCTATCGGCGGCCGGTCAAAGATGCGGATGTGCAACGATTCTTGAGTCTCTTCGATGAAGAGTCCAAACGGGGCAGCGGTTTTACCCGTTCGCTGCTCTCGGCGTACACCGCAGTCCTTTCGTCCCCAGGCTTTGTGTTCGTCGAAGAAACGCCTGGGCGGCTCGACGATCGCTCGCTGGCTACTCGACTGGCGCTGTTCCTTTGGAATTCGATCCCCGACCACACCTTGCGGGCCCTGGCCGAGCGTGGTGAGCTGAGTCAGCCCGACGTGCTGCGGGCCCAGACGGATCGGATGATCGCCGATCCCAAAGCCCGCCGCTTTGTCCAGGCGTTTACCGATTATTGGCTCGATTTGCGTAAGATCGACGACACGTCTCCGTCCACGACGCTCTACAACGATTACGAGCTCGACGATCCGCTCAAGCTCGCCGCCGTGGAGGAGACTCGCTTGTTCTTCGCCGAGTTGCTGCTGGCCGATCTGCCCGCGAGGAACATCGTCGATTCGGATTTTACGTTTCTCAACGAGCGGCTGGCTGAGCATTACGGCATCCCCGGCGTCAGTGGTGCCAACTTACGTAAGGCCATGCTGCCGAAAGTGAGCCTTCGCGGCGGGCTGATGACCCAGGCCAGCGTGCTGAAGGTAACCGCCAACGGCACGACGACGTCGCCGGTGCTGCGCGGCCACTGGATCACAGAGCGCATCCTGGGGTTGGAGACGCCCCCTCCGCCGCCGACCGTCGAGGCGGTTGAGCCGGACATCCGCGGAGCCGTGACGATCCGCCAGCAGCTTGAAAAACATCGGGCTAGCGCCGGTTGTGCGTCGTGTCACAGCAAGATGGACCCGCCGGGCTTCGCGCTGGAGAGCTTTGACGTCATGGGCGCGTTTCGCGAGCGCTACCGAGCCGTGTCCGACAAAGTCGCCCCGGTCAAGGGGTTTGGCATGAACGGGCAGGCGTTCGCATTCCACTACGCTCTGCCGGTCGATTCGGCCGGCGAGTTGCCTGGCGGCCAGCCGTTTAAGGACGTGCGCGAGTTCAAGCGGTTGCTCCTTCAGGACGAAGTGCCGATTGCCCGCAATCTGGCTCGGCAATTGACGGTGTTCGCCACCGGCGCACCAGTGCGTTTTTCCGACCGAGTGGAGATCGAAAAAATCCTCGACACAGCGAAGCCCAGCCAATACGGCGTGAAGAGCATTGTCAACGCCATCGTGCAGAGCGAGTTGTTCCGGAATAAATAGAAAGGCCAAGGAACCATGCGGCGCACACTCTCTCGTCGACGGCTACTTCGCGGCACAGCGGTCGCCCTTGCGCTGCCGTTTTTGGAATCCATGGGGACGCCCTTCGCCAGGGCGGCGGCTGACGCGAGCCCGCGGCGGATGTTTTGCATCTGCAACAATCTCGGCGTGTTGCCAGAGCCTTTCTTTCCCAAGGATGCAGGCCGTGAATACACCCCCTCGCCGTACTTGAAGCTACTCCAGGATCACCGCGATGACTTCACCGTGCTAAGCGGCGTGTCGCACCCGTTCGTGGATGGCGGACATCCGTCGGACATCAGCTTTCTGACCGCGGCCGCGCACCCGGCCAGCAGTTCGTTCCGCAACTCGATTTCCCTCGACCAACTGGTGGCCGAACGAATTGGCACGTTGACGCGATTTCCCTCGCTGACGTTGGCGGTCAACGGCGGCCGCAGCCTGTCGTGGACGCGAACGGGCGTGGCAATTCCACCAGAAGACCAGGCCTCACTAGTGTTCAACCAGCTTTTTCTACAAGGTTCACCCACCGAAATCGAGGCGCAGATTCGCGAAATCGACTCCGGGCGGAGTGTTCTTGACGTTATCGCCGCTGAGGCCAAAGACCTCCAGCGGAGCGTCGGCGCGCGCGACCGCAGCCGGCTGGACCAGTATTTTTCCAGTGTCCGCGACCTCGAACATCGGCTGCAGGAGTCTCGCGGCTGGGCCAACAAGCCGAAGCCGACCATCAAGGCCACTCCGCCGACCGACCCGCCCAGCCCAGCACAGTACATGGCCAAAGTAAAAAACATGTACGACTTGGCGCGGCTCGCCTTCGAGACCGATTCTACCCGCGCGGTAACGCTCATGTTCAACAGTGTCGGCACTCCCGTCGTACAAATCAACGGCGAGACGATCACCGACAGTTATCACAATCTGTCACACCACGGCCTGGCGGAAGAAAAGTTGACGCAGCTCAAGGTGATCGACCAGTGGCACATGAAGCTGCTGGCAGACCTGTTCAATGGCTTAAAATCGATAAGAGAGGAAAGTGCGACGCTCCTCGACCGCACGATGATCCTCTACGGTACGAACCTGGGAGATGCCAACGCACACTCGACGACAAACCTGCCGACGCTCATTGCCGGCGGGGGCTTCCGGCATGGCCAGCACTTGGCTTTCGACCGGAGCCGCAACTACCCACTGCCAAATCTGTTCGTGTCGATGCTCGAACGGTTGGGAATCCAGGAAACGAGCTTCGGCCCATCGACCGGGACAATGCGCGGTCTGGAGTTGGCCTAAAGCCATGATGCACGCTCGCACGATTTGCTTGTCCATCCTTGGCCTCTCCACGCTGGCCACTGTGACGCCTGCCGCTGATGTCGTGATCGTGCAGTTCAACACGGTCGAGACCGAGAAGCCGATACCGGGCTACACCGAGCAGGGCCTTGTGTTCGCGCTTGCGCATCAACCAACCAAGAGTCGAGCAGCCGGACGGGTGATGGTCTTCCCGCACCTCAAGACACCGCGGAAGGGCATTCTCAACGCGATGGCCAGTGAGTCGATTCCCGTCGAGGTTCGCTTTCCGAAACCAGTGTCGAGCGCCACGTTGGTGTTGTGGGGTTCGATTGGCAGTACGGCACTGGTTGAGGCATACGACAAGGATGGCCAGAAAGTGGACCGAGCCTCCCGGGACAAAGTGCCAGAGCGAACGGGGCCAGAGCAGCCGATCCCAAGCTTTGAGCTGACGGTTAATTCGCCAGCGATCGCGTACCTCCGCTTTTCGGGCGCACCCCCCGGCGGTTATCTGGTGTGCGACGAGGTACGATTCACTCCGCTGCCAGAGAAGCCGTGACCACAGGGCGACCGACGCGGAGAGCCGCTACCAATGCCGGCGGCGGGAGCGGTCAGTGCGTTCCTCCGCCGGCTTGTTTTCTTGCACCGTTTCGCACCGCAAGGATCGTGGTTTCTTCCCGAGAACCCGTCAGATCGCTGAGTAGTTTATCCGCTGTGCATCGCTGAGTAGTTTATCCGCTGTGCCGACGTGCGCGGGCAGGCGCTGCGTGAACGGATTAACCGGCACTGCGGATAAACGTGCGATGAACTGAACCGCGGCCTATGGGGATTGAATCCGGCGGCGGGAGTCTGTGAGAGCGGGGCGGATGGGTATCGGCGGCGAAAGTGCTTGAAAGCGGGCGTGGCGTGGCAGTCGGGTCGTGAGGGATATCCGAAATGGGATTGGGCGCTGGAACGAGGCGCGCGCAGCGGTGTCGCAGTAGCTCCGGAAAGTGCTGATTGCGCGCCGTAGAAACATGAGTACGAGACCTTGGGCTATGAGCTGTCCAGCGGCTGGGCAAACGCCGCACGGGAAGTGAGGATGTGTGGGCGGCGGGGCTGTAGCCGTCGTACAGGGAGCACGACTTCGATGATGACCAGCTTTCCGCGTTGGCAGGCCGGGCATCTCTGG